>JANMSZ010000463.1:0-9234 GCA_031389925.1 Hyphomicrobiales bacterium
GGGGATGAACGGCACCCGCGAGCCGTCGGGGCGCTCGGCGATGGCCTCCATGCCGCGCACGGCACGGTCTTCCTTCAGCGCAATCGCCATCGGGCACTCGTCGTGCGGCAGCGGCGTGCCGTCGGCCCAGAACAGCTTCCACGAGCCGCACCATTCGCTGGAGCCGAGCGCGGGCCTCTGGCCCCACAAGTCGGCGGCGGCATCGTTGTAATAGGTTATCCGGCCTTGGGCGTCGGTCGTGTAGACCGCCGCCGGCAAAGCCTCGAGCAGTTCGCGGAACCGGCGCTCGCGTTCTTGCGGGGCGACCAAGGGCCGGGCTGTCTTGGACATCGAAACGACGTTCTCGTCGCCCGCCGTCCCGCCCTGGGCGGTTACGGTGCGTTCGAACTCGCTTTCTAGAAAACCCACCGGCTCATCCCTTCCAGCCCCGAATCCACGCATAACCGCACTATGATGTTCATTTTTATGTCAATAACCCTGCCCCGTGACCGCCAACGCACGATGTTGCAATAGGTTTCATCGATCCGACAACTTTAAATGCGTTTTTACCGATTTTCCCTTAACGGCATCAAGGGCCTAGGGCCGATGGAACTCGGCGGGCAGGATTATAGCGCCCGCATCATCACCAAGGCATCGACCAGACCGAGGCCCGGGTGGCGGAACACCTGCGGCAGGCGGCCCACAATCTCGAAGCCGCAGGACTGCCAGAGCTTCACCGCGCGCTGGTTCGAGGCCACCACGAAATTGAACTGCATGGCGGTAAAGCCGGCCTCGCTTGCCTGCGCCAGGGAGTGCGCGCACATCGCGCGGGCGATGCCGCCGCCCGCCGCCTGGGGCGCGACCATATAGCCGCAATTGGCGACGTGGTCGCCGCCGCCGCGCTGATTGGCGCGTAGATAGTAGGTGCCGACGATCCCGGTCGCATCCTCTGCGACGAAAACGCTATGGCCGGGTGAGCGCCAATAGGCCAGCGCATCGGCGCGGCCGATGTCGCGCGGGATCGGGTAGGTCTCGCCGGCGCGGAAGGTCGGCTCGAGAATCGCCCAGATCGCGTCGTCGTCGTTGGCGAGAACAGGGCGGATGGTGATCGTGGCGTTCATGGGCCTGTGTTATCATTCTTCCATGTCGTGGAAAGGCTTCGTCATTATCGCCGTGCTGATTTACGGCGGCTTGCTGACAGCAATGTATTTGTTCCAGCGCGCTCTGCAGTATTTTCCCGACCCGACGCATATGCTGCCAACGCAAGCCGGACTGCGCCAAGCCGAGGAAGTGACCTTCCAAAGCGACGATGGCGAACGTCTGCTCGCTTGGTACGTGCCGCCGCGCGACGGCAAAAAGCTGGTGCTCTATTTCCAGGGCAATGCCGGCGGGCTCAATCTGCGCGCCGACCGTTTCAATTGGCTCACCGCCGACGGCACCGGCCTGCTGGCGCTGTGTTATCGCGGCTACGGCGGTTCGACCGGCCGTCCCAGCGAAGACGGGCTGATTCGCGACGCCCGCGCGGCCTATCAGTTCGCCAGTGCGCGCGTGCCGGCAAACCGTATCGTGCTGTTCGGCGAGTCGCTCGGCACCGGCGTGGCGATCGCGCTCGCCGCTGAGCAGCCATCGGCCGGCGTGATCCTCGACGCGCCTTTCTCCTCGGCCGCCGATGTCGGCGCGAACGCCTATCCCTTCGCGCCGGTGCGCTGGCTGTTGAAGGACAAATTCCATTCCGACCAGCGTATCGGCCGCATCACGGCGCCGCTTCTGGTGCTGCACGGCGAACTGGACCGCATTGTTCCAATCGGTTTTGCCGAGCGGTTGTTCGCGCTCGCAAACGAGCCCAAACGCATGGTGCGCTTTGCGCAAGGCGGCCACGTCAATCTCGATGGCTTCGGCGCGCCCAAGGCGATCAGAGAGTTTCTGGCCGGCTTGCCCTAAGCGTCGTATTGCCGGCGAAGCTAGGTTCGCACGCTGCTGATGAAATACTGGCCGCCGAGCGGCAGCCAGCTCAGATATTTTTCCAGCGGACGCAAAGCCGCAAGCTGCGCCGGAAAAAACAGGCAGTAGCCGGTCCCGGCGATCTCGAACTGCGCCTCGCGCATGCGCCGCATCGTCTCCCCCATCCGCAACAGCACGGCATCCGCATCGAACGGGCAGGTGTTGACCAGGTGCCGCGTCACCGGGTTGAACGGATTGTGCTCGAAGATGACGAAATGTCCGCCGGGCTTGAGGCGGTCGTAGCAATAGCGCAGCGCGTCTTGCCGCTCCGCAGGCTGGATGTGGTGAAACACGCAGGACGCCAGCACCAGATCGAATTTGGTGGCGGCGCTGAGTTCGTCCATCGCGAAAAACCGGCAATCCGGATTGTCGCGGCGCGCGATCGTCAGGCTGTCGGCCGACGGATCGCAACCGACGACGTCGGCGTTGGGAAACGCCGCGCGGAAATACGGCATGGCGCGGCCGACGCCGCAGCCGAAGTCGAGCACCGCGTCGGCGTCGCCGGCGAGCTCTTTGGCGCGCTCGACTTTGTAGCGGACGAAATAATCGTTATCGCGATCGAAGAAGCCGGTCTGCGCGGCGATCAGCGCTTCGTATTGGCCGGCATATTGGTCGAAATCGATTTTCGCCATCGACCGGTCTCCGCGTGCGAGCGAGACGATGATTAGAACGCCAAACGCTTACCAACATGCGCTTACCAAAAAGAAAACGCGGGCGTTTTACGCCCGCGTCAAATTCACTGAACCCGTCCGTATCGAAAAGTTAGAAGCGCGGAGCGCCACCGCCGCCAGCACCACCGCGACCGCCACGGCCGCCGGCACCCGGACCGCCTGCACCGCCGGGGCCAGCGGCACCCGGAACGACACGCGGCTTCATCGGCAACAGGCCTTCGCGCTGCATCTTCTTGCGCGCGAGCTTGCGGGCGCGGCGGATCGCTTCCGCCTTTTCCCGCGCCTTCTTTTCCGACGGCTTTTCGTAATGGCCGCGAAGCTTCATTTCGCGGAAAATACCCTCACGCTGCATCTTTTTCTTGAGCGCCTTGAGGGCTTGGTCGACGTTATTGTCGCGAACGAGAACTTGCACGCAGGCTCCTTCGTATGTGGCTCGGCCGGGTTTTTAATCAAAAAGCCCGCATTGACGGGCCTTTGAGTCGGGCGGCAGTAGCAGAATTGGGCGGATGAGTCCATCGGAACGGGTAAAAAGCCCCGATCCATGGCCCTTTTCCATATAGGGCGAGGGGTTACAGGGTGCCAGAGGCCCCGTCAAATAGGGATTTGGCCGTCTGAGCCTGGGCCACCTTGAAACAGGCCTCGGCCGGCGCCCTAGGGCTGCCTGACGGGAACTTACCGCGAAATCACCTTCGTCACATGCCCCATCTTGCGGCCGGGGCGGGCGTCCTTCTTGCCGTAAAGATGCAGCGAGGCGCCCGGGACGGCGAGCCAATGCGCGGCCTCGTTCACTTCGGCGCCGATCAGGTTGATCATCTCGACACGCTTGCCGAGCCGAATGGGCTTGCCGAGCGGCCAGCCCGCCACCGCGCGGATATGCTGCTCGAATTGCGACACGGTGGCGCCGTCCATGGTCCAGTGCCCGGAATTGTGCACGCGCGGCGCGACCTCGTTGACCAGCACGTGCTGCTTCTTGCCGGCGCGCACCACGAACATTTCCACCGCCAGCACGCCGACATAGTCGAACGCCTTGGCGATGCGGGTGGCGACCTTGCGCGCCTCGGCGGCGAGCGCAGGCGACACCTTCGCCGGCACTTTGGAAATGTGGAGAATGTGATCGCGGTGCTCGTTCTCCGTCACCTCGAAGCACTCGACCTTGCCGTCGGCCGAGCGCGCCGCGATCACCGAGACCTCGCGCTCGAAATCGATAAAGCCTTCGAGGATGCAGGGCTCGTTCTTCAGGCTGCGCCAGGCGGCATTGGCGTCGCCACCTTTCGCGATCTTGGCCTGGCCCTTGCCGTCGTAACCGAGCTGCCGGGTCTTGAGCACGGCGGGCAGGCCGACCTTCTCGACGCCGGCGGCCAGTTGCGAGGCGCTGTGCACCGAGGCGTAAGGCGCGGTGCCGATCTTCAATTCGGCGATGAAGTTCTTTTCGATCAGCCGGTCCTGCGTGAGCTCAAGCACGCGCGGGTCGGGCAATACCGGCTTGCGCTTGGCGAGAAACGCCGCGGTCTTGGCCGGCACGTTTTCGAACTCATAGGTGATGACATCAACGCTGCCGGCAAAGCGGCCGAGCGCGGCCTCGTCTTCGTACTTCGCGCAGGTGAAGGCGTGCACCACGTCGAAGGCGCAGGAATCCTTGTCCGGCGAATAGATATGAACCTTCAGCCCGAGCTGCTGCGCGGCGAGCGCCAGCATACGGCCGAGCTGGCCGCCGCCGAGAATTCCGATGGTCGCGCCGGGTTTGAGCAAATTAACCCTTGGGCTTCTTGGCGACGGCTTTGGTTTGCCGTGCGCGCCACGTCGCGAGCCGCGCCGCGATTTTGGTGTCCGACAGCGCCAACACGGCCGCCGACAGCAGCGCGGCGTTGATCGCGCCCGGCTTGCCGATGGCCAAAGTTCCGACCGGAATGCCGGCCGGCATCTGCAGGATCGAGAGCAGCGAGTCTTTGCCCTCCAGTGCGTGGGTGTTCATGGGCACGCCGAACACCGGCAGCAGCGTCATCGATGCGGTCATGCCGGGCAGGTGGGCGGCGCCGCCTGCGCCCGCGATAATGACCTTGAAGCCGTTCTCGCCGGCATTGGTGGCGAACTCGTACAGCCGCTTGGGCGTGCGATGCGCCGAGACGATCAGCGCCTGGTAGCCGATCTTGAGCGCGTCGAGGGTTTCGGCGGCATGCTGCATCGTGGCCCAGTCGGATTGACTGCCCATGATGATCGCAACCGGTTTGCCAGCCATTGTGCCCCCGTGCGCCTTGTCCCTTGAACCAAGCGCCAATAAAACCGCCCGAATCCCGGCGGAAGGAAGCGGCGGATTATAGGTTCCGACCCCCCTGTGGCAAGGCGAAACCGGTATGGTGCGGCATGGACGGCAATCATCGCGAGGATTCGTTAGTGTCGGCCGATAGCCCGGATCGGCCGCCAGCTGACGCCGTGACTGCGCCGCTGCTGGCCGAGATCGAACGGCTCCAGGCCGAGCTGATGCAGGCGAAATGGACCATCGCCGAGCTTGAGGCGCGCGCCGATATCGATCCGCTGCTCGATATCCTCAACCGCCGCGGTTTCGACCGGGAACTGAGCCGCGCGGTCGCCTATGTCGGCCGCTACGGCACGCAGGCGGCGCTGGTGTTCATCGACCTCGACGGCTTCAAGGCGGTCAACGACCGGCACGGCCACGCCGCCGGCGACGAACTGCTCAAAACGGTGGCGCAGCAGTTGACCGGCCGCGTCCGGGCTTCCGACGTGGTGGCGCGCTTCGGCGGCGACGAGTTCGCGGTGCTGCTGTGGAACCTCGACGAAGCGCAGGCCAACACCAAGGCGCGCGAACTGGAAGAGGCGATCGCCGCGGTGCTCGTCAGCGAGGGGCGCTTCGGCGCCAGCGCCGGGGTGGTGCCGCTGACCGGCAAGGCGACGCCGGCCGAGATCGTCGATGCCGCCGACAAGGCGATGTACGTGCGCAAGCGCGAGCGGCGCGCCCCGAAATGACGACAATTTTAGCTAAGCAATAATATCCGGCGTCAGCGCGTCCTCGATCTGGCGAATCTTGTCGCGCAGCACCAGCTTGCGCTTCTTGAGCCGCTGCACCTGGATCAGGTCGGAACCGGGCGACAGCGCCAGGGCCGCGATGGCGGCGTCGAGGTCACGGTGCTCCTGCTGCAGGCGCGCCAGCTGCTCGCGCAATGCGCGTTCGTCGTCGTCGTTCATTGCCACCGCTGGGTCTGCTGCATGGGCGGTATCGGGTTCTGCCGCCGCGAAATAATTATCGCGTTTTCCACAGCGGCCTTCAAGCGCCGAGAAAAACTGCCCACCGTTCAACGACTTCGGTTCCCTTTGCGGCGGCGTGACGCGGGGCGTAAAATCGCCCTTGCGCCGACTCTGAGCTAGACTTATCTCATTAAGGTCACTGATTGAGGAGACATGCTGAATGTCGCTGCAATCGCACCTCGCGGAACTCGAAAAAAAGCACCAGGCGCTCGAAGAGCAGATTAACGACTGCCTGGTTCATCCCGCCACCGACGATTTGAAAGTCGTCGAACTCAAACGACGAAAATTATACGTTAAAGACGAGATCGAGCGGCTCAGGCACGGCGAAAACGCCAGCGTGCACTGACCGGCTTCGATGACCCATTGCTGAACCGCCGGCCCGCTGCCCGACCCGGATCATCCGGTTTTGGCTGCAAGCCGGCGGTTTTGTATTTCCGCTTGCCTCGGACTTGATTCATAATACGCGCAATCAAGTGGCCGGACCCACGGCCCCCTGCGTGCTGAGGGAGAAACTGATGCATCCGTTCACCAAGGCCGCAGCCCAGGCCGCCGGCGTGAGCCGGGCGTGTGCCATCGCCGCCATTGTCGGATTTGCCCTTGCACTGGCGCCGGCCGCTCTGGCCGATGCCACGGCCGACTATCCGAACCGGCCGGTCACGCTGATCGTGCCTTATCCGCCCGCCGGCGGCGTCGACGCCATGGCACGCGTGGTGGCGCAAAAACTGTCCGAAGCCTTCAAGCAGCAGGTCATCGTCGACAACCGCGGCGGCGCCGGCGGCACGCTCGGCACCCGCGCCGTGGCGAAAGCCGCGCCGGACGGTTACACGCTGCTGCTCGGCCACACCGGCACCATCTCGATCAATCCGAGCCTCTATAGGAACGCCGGCATCGACCCGCGCCGCGATTTCGAGCCGATCGGCCTGGTCGCCTCGATGCCGGTGGCGCTGCTCGCGCATCCTTCGTTCCCGGCCAAGACCATCAAGGAGTTCATCGCGCTCGCCAAGGCGCAGCCCGGCAGGCTCAACATCGGCACCTCGGCGGTCGGCACCGGCGGCTACATGTGCGCCGAGCTGTTCAAGTCCTTGGCCGGCATCGACGCCACCATCATTCCCTACAAAGGCACCGCGCCGGTGATGACCGATCTGCTCGGCGGCCACGTGCCGGTGGCGTTCGGAGTGCTGCCGCCGGCGCTCGGCAATGTCTCCGCCGGCAGCCTGCGCGCCATCGCCGTGACCAGCATGAAGCGCACCGATTTGCTGCCCGACGTGCCGACGTTCGACGAATCCGGGCTGCCGGGCTTCGACGCGGTGCTGCATTACGGCCTGCTGGCGCCGGCCGGGACGCCGAAGGAGATCGTCGACCAGCTCAATTTCGAGCTGCGCCGGCTGGTCGAGACCGACGAGGTCAAGGCGCGCATCCGCTCCGAAGGCGGCGATCCGGTGACCTCGACCCCGGCGGAATACGCCGCCAATATCGACAAAGAGGAAAAGAAATGGAGCAATTTGGTGCGCAAACTCAATTTAAAGGTCGACTAGGCCTTTAATTGCGCCCGAAAAGAAAACCCGGCAGCCCCTGCCTTTATGCCCGCGTATGGCTTAGGTATTGGGCATGACAAAAGAACCCAAGACGATGGCCGAACCTGTCGACAAAAAGACCGTGAGCGAACCCGTCGACAAACGGCCGAAAAACCCGCGCGGCGATGCCTTCCCGGTCGAGGGCTTTGCGCTCACGGTCGACGGCAAGATCAAGTCGCAATACCCGGCTTTGGCCGATGCCATGAAAGTCGGCCTGGCGCTCAAAACCAAGTTTCCAGTTATCCAGGTTACGATATACGATGCCGAGGCAAAGACCCGCACGCCGGTGACCTTGCCGGAGGCCTAACGCCTCCGGCGCCCGGGGCGCGTGATCGGAAGATCATGCGCAGATAAAAAGCGCGGGCGCATCAGGGGAGGCTGGTTTGCGAATTTCATTCAGCATTATCGCCGCGTTGAGCTTGGCGGCGGCGTTCGGCGCGCGCGCCGACGATTATCCGAGCCGTCCGATCACGCTGATCGTTCCATTCCCGCCCGGCGGCAGCACCACGGTGATGGCGCGCAATGTCGCCGACAAGCTGTCCGAATTGCTCGGCCAGCAGATCGTGGTCGACAACCGCGGCGGCGCCGGCGGCACGCTCGGCACGCGGGCCGTCGCCAAGTCCGCGCCGGACGGCTACACCATCGGGCTCGGCTACACCGGCACGCTGTCGATCGCGCCCAGCCTCTACACCAATACCGGCTACGATCCGCGCAAGGACTTCGCGCCCATCGGCCTGATCGGCACCGCGCCGAGCGTGTTCCTGGTGCACCCGTCGGTGCCGGCCAAGACGGTCGCCGAATTCATCGAGTATGCCAAAAAGTCACCGACCCCGCTGACCTACGGGTCGCCCGGCGCCGGCACCGTCAACCATCTGTCGGCGGAAATGCTGGCCAGCGCGGCTGGACTTAAACTGACGCACGTTCCCTACAAGGGCTCGGGCCCGGTCATGAACGATCTGATCGGTGGGCATATCCCGATGGGCTTCGCGCCGATCCCGGTCGCGCTCGGCAACGTGCAGGGCGGCAAGCTGCGCGGGCTCGGTGTGACCAGCCCGAAGCGCTCGTCGCTGCTGCCCGAGATGCCGGCGGTGGCCGAAACGCTTCCCGGCTTCGAGGTGGCCCTGCGTTATGGCTTGATCGCCCCGGCCGGCACGCCGCCAGCGATCATCGCGAAGCTGAACAAAGCGCTCAACGAAACGCTTGCCTTGGCCGAAGTGCAGAAGCGGATCGCCGCCGAGGGCGCCGAGATGCTGTCCGGCACGCCGGCCGATTATGCCGCCGACATCGACAAGGAAGAGACGAAGTGGTCCGCCGTGGTGAAGGGGCTGGGCCTCACGGTGAAATGACGAGCGGCGGCCCGGGTTCCAATGCCGGACAAGCACGGCTGCAGGGCGGCTATGCCGCCTTGCAGCCATATTTTTTTGGCTTATGGTCGGCGTCACGCACCGATGAGGCCGCCATGACGACTAGCCGCTTGCATTGCCCCGCGTTCGCCCTCGCGCTGTTGGCAGCGTCCCTGTTTGCCAATGGGGCGCAGGCCTTTACGTTCGAAGACCAGACCACGGCGAACAGCAACAGTTCGTCGAACCTCAACAATCCCTCGACGTCACGCTTCTCAAGCGGTGGCAGCAACGGCCAGACCACGATCAAGCAGGGCAACGCCACGTTTCAGTTCGGCGGCCAGCAGCGCCCGAGCGACCAGCGCTACTACCCCGAACAATTGTTCAGCCCGAACCGTCCCGGCGACG
>JANMSZ010000517.1:0-2059 GCA_031389925.1 Hyphomicrobiales bacterium
GGATCGAACACTTCCAGCGCCAGCGCCTTCGGCTTCACCGGCGCCTTCAGCGGCAGCGTGAAATGCAGCGTCAGGGCGCCATCCTTGTGCTCCAGAAAGTAGTCGACCGGCTCGAGGAATTTCTCCTTCTTGCCGTCGGCCTTGGCGAAGGTGAAGAAATCGAACTCCTTCAGCGATTCGACATTGGTCTGCGCCAGCGGCGCCAGCTCCTCGCGGCTGTAGACGCCTTTGACCTTGGTCTCGATGCCCTGCAGGGCGTAGGTCGAGAACATGTCGTCGAAGGTCCAGGCGTGGCGCACGCCCGACATCGAGCCGTCGGGCGCATAGATCACCTGGCTGGAAGCGGTGATCCAGACGTGCGGGTGGGCTTGCGCTTCCCTCGCCCCCAGAGCGACAACGGCGGCCAGCAGCAGGCCCAGCAACCTGTATTTCATCTTGTTCATCTCAGGCCGCCTCTGACGTTTCCAAAAGGCCGCGCCGGCGCAGCAGCGCGTCGGGCTCCGGCTCGCGGCCGCGGAACGCGATATAGGCGTCTTCCGGAGCCCGCGAGCCGCCGGAGGAATAGATGTCGTCGTGCAGCCGTTTGGCAACCTTGGGATCGAAGATGTCGCCGGCTTCCTCGAAGGCGCCGAACGCGTCGGCGTCCATCACCTCGGACCACATATAGCTGTAATAGCCCGACGCATAGTGATCGCCGGAAAAGATATGGCCGAACTGGGTCGGCCGGTGCCGCAGCGCGATTTCCGCGGGCATCCCGATCTTTTCCAGCTCAGTTCGCTCGAACGCCCGCACATCCGGGATCGCCTGTGCGGGCTGGGTGTGGAACTCGAGATCGATCAGCGCCGAGGAGACGAACTCCACGGTGGCAAAGCCCTGGTTGAATTTGCGCGCGGCGATGAACCGCTTCAGCAGATCATCCGGCAGCGGCTCGCCGGTCTGGTAGTGCCGGGCAAACTGCCTGAGCACCTGGGGCTGCTCCTGCCAGTGCTCGTACAGCTGCGACGGCAGCTCGACGAAATCGGTGAACACCGAGGTGCCCGACAGCGAGGGGTAGGTCACATCCGACAGCATGCCGTGCAAGGCGTGGCCGAATTCGTGGAACAGGGTGCGGGCGTCGTCGGGCGACAGCAGCGACGGCTCCCCGTCGGCGCCCTTGGAGAAGTTGCAGACATTGAGGATCAGGGGCGCGACCTCGCCGTCGAGCTTCTGCTGGTCGCGCAGCGAGGTCATCCACGCGCCCGAACGCTTCGAGGGCCGGGCGAAGTAGTCGCCGTAGAACAACGCCTTGTGCTTGCCGGCGGCGTCCTTCACTTCCCAGACCCGGACGTCCGGGTGCCAGGCCGGGATATCCTTGCGCTCGGAGAAGGTGATGCCGAACAGGCGGCTGGCGCAGTCGAAAGAGGCGTCGATCATGTGGTCGAGCGAGAGATAGGGCTTGATGGCGGCGTCGTCGAAATTGGCCCTGATCTGCCGCAGCTTCTCGGCGTAGTAGCGCCAGTCCCACGGCGCCAGCGCGAAATTGCCGCCCTCCCCGGCGACCAGCGCCTGCAGGGCATCGCGGTCGGCGAGCGCCCTGGCCCGGGCCGGCTTCCAGACCCGCTCCAGCAGGCCGCGCACCGCCTCGGGCGTCTTGGCCATCGAGTCCTCGAGCCGGTAGGCGGCGAAAGTGGCGAAACCCAGCAGTTTCGCGGTCTCTTCGCGCAGCCCAAGGATCTCGAGGATGGTTTCGTTGTTGTCGTTGGCATTGCCGTTGTCGCCGCGCGCCGTAAAAGC
Organism: Hyphomicrobiales bacterium; assembly: GCA_031389925.1. Lineage (GTDB taxonomy): Bacteria > Pseudomonadota > Alphaproteobacteria > Rhizobiales > Xanthobacteraceae > Pseudolabrys. Next base: position 1,774 of record JANMSZ010000517.1, read on the forward strand.
CTTGAACACCTTTTCGCGCAGGTCGCGGCGGGTGGAGCTCTTCAGGAACGGCTCCACGAAGGAGCGCGACAGCGTCATGACTGCCTTGCCGGCCATGCCGCGTCCATTGGCGGCGGCCTTGGCCGAGGCGATGAAGTCTTCCGAGAGGCCGTCGCGATCGGCCTCGCCGAGCTCCATGAACCAGTCCTGCTCGTCGCCGAGCAGATGGTGGCTGAAGGCGGTGCCGAGATGGGCCAGCCGCTCGTTGATCTCGGCCATCCGCTTCTTGGCTGATTCGTCGAGCCCG
>JANMSZ010000543.1:0-3401 GCA_031389925.1 Hyphomicrobiales bacterium
GTCGATCGCCCCGGTCGCCGTCGCGGCGAAGCCCCTCCTCGCGGTGCGCGGGGTCGAGACCTATTACGGCAAGATCGTCGCCCTCAAGGGCGTCGATATCGACGTCAACGAGGGCGAGATCGTCACGCTGATCGGCGCCAACGGCGCCGGCAAGTCGACCTTGATGATGACCATCTTTGGCAGCCCGCGCCCGCGCGTCGGCCGCATTTTCTTCGAGGGCCGCGACATCACCGCGCTGCCGCCGCACGAGATCGCGCGGCTGCGCATTGCGCAGGCGCCGGAAGGCCGGCGCATCTTCGGCCGCATGACGGTGATGGAAAACCTGCAAATGGGCGCGAGCATCGCGCCGCCGCAACATTTCAGCGACGATCTCGAGCGAGTGTTTCAATTGTTCCCGCGACTCAAGGAACGCATCGGCCAGCGCGGCGGCACGCTATCGGGCGGCGAGCAGCAGATGCTGGCGATCGGCCGTGCGCTGATGAGCCGGCCGCGCCTCCTCTTGCTCGACGAGCCTTCGCTCGGCCTCGCACCGCTGCTCGCCAAGCAGATCTTCGCCGCCATCAGTAAGCTCAACCGACAGGAAAAACTGACCGTGTTCCTGGTCGAGCAGAATGCCTTCCACGCGCTCAAGCTGGCGCATCGCGGCTACGTCATGGTCAACGGGCTGATAACCCTGTCGGGCACCGGGACCGAGTTGCTGAAGCGGCCGGAAATCCGGGCGGCCTATCTAGAGGGTGGGCGGCATTGATGGAGAACGTCGGCCAACTCTACGAGACCGAAACGCTGTCACAAATCCTGCTGGTCACCGGAGCGATCGGCGGCGGCGCAGCCTGGATGGCGGGGCGCGCCATCGCCCAGACCTGGCGGCCCTATTGGCATACGATCCTCTATATGTTGCTGCTCGGCGCCGCCGTGCGCTTCGTGCATTTTGCCCTGTTCGAGGCCGATCTGCTGTCGCTACCCTCCTACGTCGTCGATACGCTGTATTTCGTCGCCGTCGCCTCGCTGTCGTTCCGCCTCACCCGCGCCAGCCAGATGGTGCGCCAATATCCCTGGCTCTATGTCCGCGCCGGCCCAATGGGTTGGCGTTCGCGCGGCGACATTTGAGCGCGCCGGATTCGTGCAAAAAATCGGCCAAATGCCCTGCTTGGGTGGTGACATCCGGCCAAATCTCGACAAAATGGCACTGCATCAAGAATACACCGGTCCCGGCCAGGCGGCCGAACGCCGGTTGCATGCGATAGGAGCACTCACATGAAAAAGCTGCGGCTTTCCGTACTGGCGTTAGGGCTCGGCCTCGCGCTCGGCGCGACCGCGTCGGCGCAGGACTTAACCGTCGGCGTCGCCGGCCCGATGACGGGCGGCGAGGCCAGCTTCGGCCGGCAATTAAAAAACGGCGCCGAACAGGCCGTTGCCGACCTCAACGCCGCCGGCGGCGTGCTCGGCAAGAAGCTCAAGCTCGAGATCGGCGACGACGCCTGCGATCCGAAGCAGGCCCGCTCGATCGGCGAGAAATTCGCCGGCATGAAGCTGCCTTTCGTCGCCGGCCATTATTGCTCGTCGTCGTCGATCCCGGCCTCCGAAGCCTATGCCGAAGGCGGCGTGCTGCAGATCACCCCGGCCTCGACCAATCCGCAGTTCACCGAACGCAATTTGTGGAACACGTTCCGGGTCTGCGGCCGCGACGACCAGCAGGGCTCGGTCGCCGGCAACTATCTCGCCAAGACCTTTAAGGGCAAGAACATCGCCGTCATTCACGACAAGACCACCTACGGCAAGGGTCTCGCCGACGAAACGAAGAAGGCGCTCAACAAGGCCGGCGCGAAGGAAAAACTCTACGAAGCCTACAACAAGGGCGACAAGGACTTCACCGCGCTGGTGTCGAAGCTCAAGCTCAACGCTGTCGATGTCGTCTATGTCGGCGGCTATCATCAGGAAGCCGGCCTGATCCTTCGCCAGATGCGAGACCAGGGCCTCAAGACCTTGCTGATGGCCGGCGACGCGCTGGCCGACAAGGAGTTCGCCTCGATTACCGGCGCCGCCGCCGAGGGCGTGCTGTTCACCTTCGGTCCCGACCCGCGCAAGAAGGCGACAGCCGCCGCAATCGTGAAGAAGTTCAAGGACAAGAACATCGATCCGGAAGGCTACACGCTCTACACCTACGCCGCCTTCCAGGTCTGGTCGCAGGCCGCGACCAAGACCGGCTCGACCGATTCCAAGAAAGTCGCCGCCACGATCAAGGGCGGCAAGTGGGACACGGTGCTCGGGCCCATCACCTACGACAAGAAGGGCGACATCACCGTCGTCGATTACGTCGTGTACAAATGGGACAAGAGCGGCAACTACGCGGAACTGCCGACGAAGCCCGGCTCCTGATCCCGACTCCTTGCGGCGTCTGAACGCCGTCTGCGATTAAGCCAGCCCGCTCCGGTTTGCCGGGGCGGGCTTTTTATTGGGCGCTACCCAATCTTCCCCAGCACCGGAAACGTCTCCAGCAGCCACACGCTCACTGTGTTGATGCTGCCGGTGAGAAAGGCGATGCCGGTGAGCACCAGCAGCGCGCCCATCGCCTGCTCGACGCGCAGCATGTGCTTGCGGAAGCGCGCAAGAAACTTCGCGAACGGCTCGATCGCGAAAGCCGCGACGATGAAGGGAATACCGAGACCCAGCGAGTAGACCGCCAGCAGGCCCGCGCCTTGCGTGACGGTCTGTTCAGCTGCCGCCACCGCGAGGATCGTCGCCAGTATTGGCCCGATGCATGGCGTCCACCCGAACGCGAAAGCCAAGCCCATCACATAGGCGCCCCACAGGCCGGCAGGCTTGGCCACTTCCATGCGTTTCTGCCGGTGCAGTAGCGCGATCTGCGTCAGCCCCAGGAAATGCAATCCCATGATGATGATGGCGATGCCCGCGACGGTCGACAGGATCGCAGAATAGGAACGGATCAGCGAGCCGATGACGCTGGCGCTGGCGCCGAGCGCGACGAACACCGTCGAGAAGCCGAGCACGAACAGGCAGGCCGCCAGCACGGTCTCGCGCTTGACGCGGGGCTCGGGCTCCCGGTCGGCGAAACGCTCCAGCGACGTGCCCGCCAGGTACACCAGATACGGCGGCACCAGCGGCAGCACGCAGGGGGAGAGGAAGCTGACCAGCCCGGCAATCAAGGCGGCAAGAATGGAGACGTCGGAAGCCATGGCGGCTACATGCGCTGCGGCGCCGCGCGATGCAAGCGCACAACGGTCGCGGTCGCCACCTTGTGAACGCGGCTAAAGCGTCGCGCGGAAGTCGCGCGACTCCCAATTCGGCCGCCGCGTCACCGGCACCGCGTCCGATACCCAATCCCCGGCCGACACCAGCCAGGACGGCACGTGCTCGACGGTCGCGGCAAGCTGGCGGAGCTT
>JANMSZ010000556.1:0-2131 GCA_031389925.1 Hyphomicrobiales bacterium
TGATCGTGGGCGTCACCGTGTTCGACGTTTACGAAGGCACCGGCATCGAGCCGGGCAAGAAGTCGATCGCCATCGCTGTGACGATCCAGCCGCGTGAAAAAACCATGACCGATGCCGAGATCGACGCGCTCGGCCAGCGCATCGTGGCTGAGGTCAGCAAGAAGACCGGCGGCGTGCTGCGGGGGTAGGTTCTTTCTTCCCTCTCCCCTTGCGGGAGAGGGTGCCGAGCGAACGCCAGTGAGCGAGGCGGGTGAGGGGTCAATCAAACCGTAAACGCCGGACCCCTCACCCGGCTCGCACTTCGCTAACGCTCAGTGCGATCCACCCTCTCCCGCAAGGGGAGAGGGTAAGAGGTCCGCGAACGCAAATCCTTCGCGCTCGACCGTCTCGCCGACGCTGACCGCAATCTTGCGCGACAGCATCGGCCCCGCCGACACAAACGAATGAAACTCGCCATTCTCGCCGCAAGGGTCGGTTTCGGCGGGCAGCGCATCGAGCAAGCCCATATCGAAACGCCGCCCCGCGAACGACGCCGGTAGTTTCTTCAGATCGACCACGGCCAGATGCGCCTCGACACCGGCGCTAATCATCTCGCACGCCAGCGCATCCGTCGGCCGCAGCCACAACGGAAACACCGCGGTGACGCCGATCGCGGCAAGCTTGGCCTCCCGCCAGGCGCGCAGATCGGCGAGAAACAGATCGCCGAAAATGACGTGCGTCACGCCGGCAGCGACGGCGTCTTGCATCGCCGCCGCCATCTTGGCTTCGTAGATGTCGTTGGTGCAGGGAAACGGAATGCGCACTTCGATGCCGCGCAGTCCGGCGGCGTTGAGTTGCGCGCGCAGCAATTCCTCGCGCACGCCATGCATGCTGACGCGCGAGAACGTGTCGGTCACCGTGGTCAGCGCGCCGACGATGTCGTAAGCGCCTTCGCGGCGCACTTCGTGCAAGGCCCAGGCGCTGTCCTTGCCGCTCGACCAGGCGATCAAGGCTTTCGGGCGAACGGTCATCAACGGCGCCGCTTCCGCTTGGTATTGGCCTTGGTCTTGGCCGGCTTGTCGTCGCTGGCCTCGTTGAGCGCGCCGAACTTGCGCAGCACGGCTTCGGCCGCGCGCGTGCCGGATTCCCAGGCGCCGCCGACCGTGCCCCATTGTGTGTCGTGCAGCGCCTCGCCGGCAAACCAGATGCGGCCGCCGATCGGCTCCATCAGCACTTTGCGCGCGTCGGCATTGCCCGGCCCGGCGACCGACATGGCGCCGAGCGTGAGGGGATTCTCGTTCCAGCGCGTGGCGTGCGATTTCTTGATCGCGCGTTTGGCGTTGGAGCCGAACATCGCGGCCAGCCACTCGCCGGCGAAATCGACCATCGCCGGTTCGCCCTTGGCCGCCAGTTCGCGGCCGAAAGCGCCCGCGACCTCGACCATATGCAGGCTTGTGCCCGATACGTTCGCCAGCAGCGCCGCGGTCTTCGTGCCCGAAGCCTGCTCGAACACCATGTCGTCCTTCTGCAGGCCGAGCGGATTGCCTAGCATGTCCAGCGCGATGTGGTCGTAGCTGCCGAGCGCCAGCTTTTCCGCCGCGCCCAGCACGCGTTTCTCCAGCGGCGGGATGAACTCGATCTTTTCCTCGCGCAGCACGTTGGTCGACACGGTGACAATCGCGGCGCGCGCCAGGATGTTGCCCTTGGACGTGTCGACGCCGAGGCGCTTGTTGTCCCAGTAGATCGCCTCGACCGGCGTCGAAAGCTGCACCGGCAGGCCGGCGGCGAGCTTCGCCAGCAGCGCGCCATAGCCCTGGCGGCAGAACACATCGCTGTCGCGGACCACCGCGCGCGCCATGTCGAAGGCGGAAATCTCGTTGAGGTCCTTGCCGGTGGCGAGCGGGCCCATCATGAATTCGATGGTGCTCTGCCAGTCGAACAAATCCTTCGGCAGCAGCCGCGACGCCGGAAAATCCGTCTTCGCCTTGCCGAGATCGGCCATAGCGCGATGCGCGCGCAGCACCGCCGCGAGATAAGTTTCCAGTTCGCTGTCGCGCGCGGCGCGAGCGCCGACGCGCAATGTCTGCGTGCGCGGCGCCGGATAGACGTCGAGGCCGGTGGCGAGCTTGGCCAGCGGATTGTTCTCGGGATT
>JANMSZ010000558.1:0-2660 GCA_031389925.1 Hyphomicrobiales bacterium
GACATGATGATCCTGCAAGGCCATGCGGTGATGCGCGGCTCGGCGCGCGCGCTGGTGGTGATCGACATGCCGTTCGGCACCTATGAGGCGTCGAAAGAGCAGGCCTTCATGAGCGCGGCGCGCGTGCTGAAGGAGACCGGCTGCGGCGCCGTCAAGCTCGAAGGTGGCGTGCGCATGGCCGAGACCATCCGCTTTCTTGTCGAGCGCGGCGTGCCGGTGATGGCGCATGTGGGCTTAACACCGCAGTCGATCAACACCATCGGTTCTTTCCGCGCCCAAGGCCGCGACGAGACCGACTGGGGCCGCATCGAGGCCGACGCGCTGGCGGTAGCCGAAGCGGGCGCGTTTTCGGTGGTGATCGAGGCGGTGGCCGAGCCTTTGGCGCGCAAGCTCACCGGGCAGGTCGCGATCCCGACCATCGGCATCGGCGCCAGCGTCGCTTGCGACGGCCAGGTGCTGGTGATGGAGGACATGCTCGGCCTGTCGCCGCGGGTGCCTAAATTCGTCAAGCGTTACGGCGATCTGGGTCCCGGAATCGACAAGGCCATCGCCGACTACGCCGCTGAGGTGCGCGCGCGCGCCTTCCCGGGGCCGGAGCACGTCTACCCGATGCGGGCTAAAAAGCCTTAAATCCCTGAATATTAACGATTTTCGACGCAAGCTTTGCCTTAGGCGCGCCACATCGCTAGGTTACGCCGCAATCCGCCTTGGACCGGTTCCGGGGCGCTTTTTCTTGGCTGTTTTCTTGGGCGTTTCCTTGGCGATTTGGAGCGATTGTGGCCGATATTTTTCACGAAGTTGACGAGGAAATCCGCCGCGATCAGCTCAAGAAGCTGTGGGAACGCTACAGCATCTACATCGTCGCCCTGGCGATCCTGATCGTCGCCGGCATCGGCGGCTGGCGTGGCTACGAATATTACGTCGGCAAGAAAGCCGCCGCCGCCGGCGCGGCATTCGAAACCGCGGTCACGCTGAGCGAGCAGGGCAAGCACGCCGAGGCGGAAGCTGCTTTCGCCAAGGTCGTCACCGAAGCGCCCGACGGCTATCGCGTGCTGGCGCGCTTCCGCGCCGCCACAGCGCTGGCGCAGATCAAGCCCGCCGACGCGGTGAAGGCTTATGACGACATCGCCGCCGACAAGTCGGTGGGGCAGACTTTCCAGGATCTCGCCGGCGTGCGCGCCGGTCTGTTGCTGGTCGACACCGCGCCGCTCGCCGATCTGCGCCGCCGTCTCGATCCGCTCGCCGAGCCGGGCCGCACGTTCCGCCATACCGCGCGCGAACTATTGGCGCTGTCGGCCTGGCGCAATCACGATGCCGCCACCGCGAAGCGTTATATCGACATGATCGCCGGCGATGGCGAAACGCCGCCCGGCGCCCGCGCACGCATCGACGTGCTGTCGGCGCTGATCGGCAATGATGGCAAGAGCTGAGAGACGGGTTATGCGCATCCACCGCATCGTATTTCTGATCACGCTGGCCGCGGCTTTGCCGGCGCTGTCGGGCTGCGCCGATTTCGATGCCGACAAGCTCGACATCTTCGGTCTCAACGAAAAGAAGAAGCTACCGGGCGATCGTAAGGCGATATTCCCCGAAGGCGTGCCGGGCGTCAGCCAGGGCATTCCGCCGGAATACATCAAGGGCAATCAGCCGCCGCCGGAGACCGCTCTGGCCGTTCCCGCCGAACCGGAAAAGCCCGCTGCCAAGCCTGCTAAGCCTGCGAAGAAAACCGCGACTTTTACCCAAGACGAAAAACCGAAGGTGAAGCGCACTCCGAAGCCGCGTCCGGCGGCTGCACAACAGCAGCAGCCGTGGCCGGAACAAGCCCCGGCGCAGAGCAGCGGCGCCGCGCCTTGGCCGTCGGCGCCCGCGACCGGCACGTTCTCGCGCTGACCTCATTTGACCCTCTCCGTTTCAGGAGACGGGAAAGAAAAACTTTATGACCTTTACCGTCGCTATCGTCGGGCGTCCGAATGTTGGCAAGTCGACCCTGTTCAACCGCTTGGTGGGACGGCGCGTCGCGCTGGTCGACGACCGCCCGGGCGTGACCCGCGACCGCCGCGAAGGCGAAGCCTCGCTCGGCGATCTCAGCTTCACAGTGATCGATACCGCGGGCCTCGAGGATTCGGGGCCGGAGACCTTGTCCGGCCGCATGCGCGCGCAGACCGAAACCGCGATCGCGCAGGCCGACGCCATCTTCTTCATGATCGACGCGCGCATCGGGCCGACGCCGGACGACCGTCAATTTGCAGAGTTGGCGCGCAAGTCCGGCAAGCCGACCGTGCTGATCGCCAACAAGATGGAAGGCACCGCCGGTCAACCCGGGCGCTATGACTCTTATGCGCTGGGGCTTGGCGAGCCGATCGGGATTTCCGCCGAACATAACGAAGGCCTTGTCGATCTGTACGATGCGTTGCGCTTAGCGCTGCCCGAGCGCACCGCCGAGCAGATCGCGACGGTCAAAGATCCCGACGAGCCGAAGGCCATCCGTGTCGCGATTGTCGGGCGGCCGAACGCCGGCAAGTCGACGCTGGTCAATCATCTGCTGGGCGAGGAGCGCCTGCTCACCGCGCCGGAAGCGGGCACCACGCGCGACGCCATCGCCGTCGATCTGGAATGGCGCGGCCAGAAATTCCGCATCCACGACACCGCCGGCTTGCGCC
>JANMSZ010000560.1:0-5573 GCA_031389925.1 Hyphomicrobiales bacterium
CGCGGTGCTGGCCATGCCCGACGTCAAAGCCCGGATGGCTGATCTCGGCATGGAGCCGATGATTGGTACGCCCGAACAAATGCGCGAGCGCATGGCGCATGACATCAAGAAATGGGCCGCCGTCATCGATAAGGCCGGCATTCCAAAGCAATAGTTCCGCGTTGAAGAAAGGTTCTACTTGTGAACGTTCAAGAAAAAGGCACCAAGGTGCCGGCCGGCGCCGACCGGCCGCGGCTGAAGATCGCCATCGGTACCTACGGCCACACCGCCGCGGTCAAGGACGGCAGCATCCCGATCGAGGGCGTCGATGCCGATATGATCGAGGTGAAGCCGATCATCGGAGCTTTCCGCCGCATGGTGCGCGATCTGGAATTCGATATCTGCGAGATGGCGCCGACCACCTATATGATCGCGCGCGCCTTGGGCGCGCCCTATATCGCGCTGCCTATTTTTATCATGCGCCGTTTCCATCACGGCGGTTTCGTCGTGCTGCCTGACGCCAACATCAGGCAGCCCAAGGATCTCGAAGGCAAGAAGGTCGGCGTTCGCGCCTATTCGGTTACGACCGGGGTGTGGACCCGTGGCATCTTCGTCAACGAATACGGTCTCGATTCATCCAAAGTGACCTGGGTCGTCGACGACGAAGAACATGTCACTTCTCTCGAGCTGCCGCCAAACGTCGTCCATGCGCCCGAAGGCAAGTCGCTGCAGAGCATGATGGCCTCGGGCGAGATTCAGGCCGGCTTCACAGGTCCGGCCGGCGTCGGCCGCGCGGGTCCGCCGATCGGCAACTGGGACATGAACGCGCCGACGGGTGGAGACGCGGGAACCTATCCCGAGCTTCTCGACAATGTGGAGCAGGTCGAATTTGACTGGTTCCGCCGCACCGGCATCTACCCGATCCACGGCCTGATCGTGGTGAAGGACGAACACATCAAGCGTCATCCGTGGCTGGCGCGTTCGCTGATGAATGCGTTCGCTACCGCGAAGAAGCCCTATCTCGAGGGCCTCAAGCTTGGCCGCGGCGACAGCCCCGAAGACAAGCGCTATCGTGGCTTCTTCTCGCTGATGAGCGATCCGCTGCCTTATGGTATGGCGGCGAATCGCCCCAGCATCGACGCCTTGGTGACCTACGCGCTGCAACAGAAACTGATCCCGTCTCGGCCGCAGCTCGACGAGGTCTTCGTCGATATCAATCCGTAATCCAGCAATTCCAACGCAAGTGAGTGACTGCCATGTCGTCCATCATCGATATTCATCCGCACATTGTTTCGCCCGATACCAAGGCCTATCCGCTTGACCCGCTGGGCGGCACGCAGTCGACATGGTCGTCCGAGCGTCCGACGACCTATGATGATCTGCTCAGGGCGATGGACGAGGCCGGCGTCGCCAAGGCGGCGATCGTGCATTCATCGACCGCTTACGGCTACGACAACAGCTATGTCGCCGATGCCGTGAAGGCCGTGCCGTCGCGTTTCACCGGCGTCTATTCGATCGACACGTTGGCGCCGGATGCGGTGAAGACGTTTGACTATTGGCTGGGCCGCGGCGGCACCGGCATGCGCCTATTCACAACCGGCAGCACCTTGCCGGGGCAGGCGACCTGGTTCGCGGATCCGAAGACCCATCCGTTCTGGGAGCACGCCGCGGCCACGAATATTCCGGTCTGCGTGCAGATGAAGCAGGAGGGCATTCCGCTGCTGCGCGGGATCATGGACAAATTCCCCAAGGTCACGATCATCCTCGACCATCTGTCGCGCACGAAGTTCGAAGACGGCCCGCCATACAAGGCCGCGGACGACTTCGTGGCGTTGGCCAAATGCAAACAGGTTTTTCTCAAGATCACACCGAACAACATCACCCCCAAGAGCTGGGGCAAGGCGACGCCGGAAACTTTCTTCGGCAAGATGATCGACGCCTTCGGCGCCGACCGCATCGCGTGGGGCTCCAATTTTCCGAACTCGCCCGGAACGATGAAGGAAATCCTGACCGCGGCGCAAAAGGCCTTCTCCTTTGCCAAATCGAGCGATCAGGATTGGATCTTCGGCAAAACGGCGCAGGCGCTTTACCCGACTCTGAAGGACTGATTGCCACCGATGCCCGCAAAAAACTAAAGACATGAAGACGCTCAAGACGCTGATCGGGACCTATCCGCACACCGCGCCGTTGAAATCCGGCGCGGTGGTGTCGGATCGCATTGCCCTCGAGTTTACCGAGATCGTTCCGGTGTGGGACGGCTTCAAGGGTATGATCCGGGAAGATCGCTACGATGTCTCGGAAATGGCGGTCGTCACCTATCTGATCGCCAAGGCGCACGGCAAGCCGCTGGCGCTTTTGCCGGCGGCGATGATCGGACGCTTTCAGCATCCTTACGCGATCTACAACGCCTCGAAATGCGCTATGAAGCCCTCCGATCTCAACGGCAAACGCGTCGGTATTCGCTCTTTCACAACCACGACGGGGGCCTGGATCCGCGGCATTCTCGCCAATGACTATGATGTCGATCTCGACAGTATCGAGTGGGTAACGTTCGAAGACCCGCATGTCGCCGAATACAAGGACACGACAAAACGCGCGCCCGAGGGTAAGAAGATCGTCCCGATGCTGCTGGAGGGCGAACTGGATGCCGTTCTCGGCGAGACCTCGAACGACCCGCGGGCGAAGCCGCTATTCGGCGATCCGCAGGCTGAGGCCAAGCTCTGGTACGCCAAGCACAAGGCGGTGCCGATCAACCATCTTATGGTGATGCGGACCGCCGACGTGAAGGCCGATCCGGAGACGGCGCGCGAAGTCTATCGTGTTCTGCTGGAAGGCAAGCGGGCGGCGGGGGCGCCGCCCATTCCAGACCCGCTGCCGTTCGGCATTGAAGCCAACCGGGCGAGCCTGAAGTTGATCGCCGAATACGCCTATCAGCAAAAGCTCATCCCCAATCGAATTTCGGTCGACGATATGTTCGCGGAGACGCGCGACATTCTCGGCGGCTAAGGACCGACTGACCTTCGTTTCGATAATTCACGCTTTCACAGGACGGACGCCATGATCATCGACTGCCACGGCCATTACACGACTGAGCCGCAACAGCTCCACGACTTCCGCAAGAAGCAGACCGAGGCGGCGAGCAAGCATGAACACCTCGCGCCAGGCGATCTCAAAATCACCGACGATCAGATACGCGAAAGCCTCGAGGGCGCGCAGTTGAAGCTCCAGCGCGCGCGCGGTACCGATCTGACGATTTTCTCGCCGCGCGCCGCCGGCATGGGCCACCACATCGGCGACGTGGAAACCAGCATCGAATGGTCGCGCCTCTGCAACGACCTGATCCATCGCGTCTGCACGCTCTATCCGCGCAACTTCATCGGCGTCTGCCAGTTGCCGCAATCGCCCGGCGTGGCGCCCGACGAATGCGTGGCCGAACTGGAGCGCTGCGTCACCCAGCTCGGGTTCGTCGGCTGCAATCTCAATCCCGATCCGTCCGGCGGCTTCTGGAAAACCAAGTCGCTGGCCGATCGCGAATGGTATCCGCTCTATGAGAAGATGGTGGAACTCGACGTGCCAGCGATGATCCATGTCAGCGCCTCGTGCAATGCCTGTGTGCACGGCACCGGCGCGCATTACATCAACGGCGATACCACGGCTTTCATGCAGCTCATTGTGTCGGACCTGTTCAAGGATTTTCCGACGTTGAAATTCATCATCCCGCATGGCGGCGGCGCGGTGCCCTATCATTGGGGCCGCTATCGCGGGCTCGCGCTCAACAACGGTAAGCCGGAACTGAAGGAACACCTGTTGAAAAACGTGTTCTTCGACACTTGCGTCTATCACCTGCCGGGCATTGAACTGCTGACCAAGGTGATTCCGATCGAGAACATCCTGTTCGCGTCGGAAATGGTCGGCGCTGTGCGCGGCATCGACCCGATGACGGGGCACGAATTCGACGACACGAAGAAATACGTCGACAAGGTGTCGTGGCTGAGCGCCGCCGAGAAAGCGCAGATTTTCTCCGGCAACGCGTTGCGCGTTTACCCGCGCCTGGGCGCGCGGCTCAAGGCCGCCGGCCTGTCGGCTTAGAAATCCTGCAAATCAAAAGGTTCTCGATGTCCGGCAAAGTGAAACTGTTCTCGCTCCTCGGCAATTATCCAAACACGTTGCCGATCAAGGATGGCAAGGTGCCTTCCGATCTCGTTGAATTCGAGTTTGCGGACGTCAAGGTTGCGAACAAAGGGTTCAAGCCGCTGGTTCGCGAACATAAGTTCGATCTCGGCGAACTTGCGATCGTGACCTATCTGCAGGCCAAAGCGTATAACAAGCCCTATGTGCTGATGCCGGTGCTCGCCGTTGCGCGTAGCCAGCATCACACGCTCGCCTACAATCCGGAGCGCGGCGAACTCACGCCGGGTAGCCTGGCCGGCAAACGCGTTGGCATCCGCGCCTATAGCGTCACGACCGGCGTCTGGGTGCGCGGCATTCTAAAAGAGCAATACGGGTTGGATCTCGATAAAGTCCATTGGGTCGCGTTCGAGGAACCGCATGTTGCCGAATACGCCGATCCCGCGACGATCGAGCGCGCGCCGGCGAGCAAGGACATGGCGCAGATGCTGCTCGATGGCGAACTCGACGCCGCCGTGGTCGGCGATAAGTTGCCCGATCCAACGCTCAAGCTGTTGATTCCGGACGCCGAGAAGGCTGCGGCGACGTGGGCCGAGAAGCACGGCAACCCGATCAACCACATGCTGGTGATCCGCAGCGAGTTGTCGCGGACGCGGCCCGACGTGGTGCGCGAGGTATTCCGGATATTCAAGGAGAGCCGCGATATCGCCGTTCGCGCCGGCGACAAGAGGTCGGCACAGTTGCAATTCGGCGTTGAAGCAAACCGGCCGTCGCTGGAGGCGATCATCAACATTGCCTTCGATCAGAAGCTGATTCCGCGCCGCTTCAGCGTTGAGGAACTGTTCGACGATACGACGCGGTCGCTAGCCTGACGGTGGCCCCGAGCTCTATACGGGTACTCGCCCGGGCTCGATCTTGAGGCCAACGCCCGTAGCAGGAGAGGGAAGGTCGTCTGGGCATGTCGTCTGAGATAGTTGAGCGGGTCTATGCTGTGCCGCCAATGTTTCGCAGGCCGTCCCGTTTCGACGCGCTCTAGGCCTCAGCCATTCTTTGCGTTACACAGACGTCTGCCGCTGCCGCAGCATGGGGAAACGATGGACGCTAGCCCGGCCAAACGCCAAGTCGTGCGGCGCGCGGCGAGCGGGCCGCGCGATCCGGAGCGCACGCGGGCCACAATCCTGCGTGCCGCGACCGAAGAAATCACCGCCAAAGGTCTGAACGGCGCCCGTGTCGACACCATCGCCAAACGCGCCGGCGTCAATAAGCGGATGCTCTATCATTACTTTGGCGACAAGCAGGGGCTCTACCTCAGCGTACTTGAGGAGACTTACGCGGCGATCCGCACCGCCGAGTTTGGTCTCAATCTGACGGAGCTCGATCCCGTCGCCGGCATGCGCAAGCTGGTGCTGTTCTCCTGGCAATACTTCATCGACCATCCCGAATTTCTCTGCCTGCTCGCCACCGAG
>JANMSZ010000031.1:0-3327 GCA_031389925.1 Hyphomicrobiales bacterium
TGACCACGCTGAAACCGTGCGCATGCAGCAGCCGCGCGGTGCCACGCGCCACCGCCAGCGCGGTTTCCGACTGGCGGCCGTCGACGGGCAGTTCCAATGGCTTTTTGGCAGCGAGATTCATGGCTTTATTTTAGCACGCTCTGGGAATGCCTCGGCAAGTGCCTCACGATTGGCGGCAATCACGCCGCGCTCGGTAATTAGGCCAGTGACGAACCGCGCCGGCGTGACGTCGAAAGCGTAGTTCGCGACGGCTGAGCCGTCAGGCACCACCTGCACGGTTTCGATGCGGCCGTCTTTGGTCTTGCCGGTTATGGTCGCGACCTCTTCCGGCCCGCGTTGCTCGATCGGAATTTCGGCGACGCCGTCGCTCACCGTGAAGTCGATGGTCGGTGACGGCAGCGCCACATAGAACGGCACACCGTTGTCGCGCGCCGCCAGCGCCTTCAAATACGTGCCGATCTTGTTGCAGACGTCGCCTTGCGCGGTGGTGCGGTCGGTGCCGACGATCACCAGATCGACCAGTCCGTGCTGCATCAGATGGCCGCCGGTATTGTCGGGAATGACGGTGTGCGGCACGCCGTGATGGCCGAGCTCCCAGGCGGTGAGCGAGGCGCCCTGATTGCGCGGCCGCGTCTCGTCGGCAAACACATGCACCGCGATGCCTTTGTCGTGCGCCATGTAGATCGGCGCCGTCGCGGTGCCCCAATCGACCGTCGCCAGCCAGCCGGCATTACAATGCGTCAGCACGTTGACCCGCTCGCCGTTTTTCCTGGCAGCGATATCCTCGATCAGCTTCAAGCCGTGGCGGCCGATCGCCTGATTGATCGCGATGTCCTCTTCGGCGATTTCGTTGGCGCGCTTGAGCGCAGCCTGGGCGCGTTCGCCACGCGGCCGGTTACGCACCGCCGCCAGCATCTCGTCGAGCGCCCATTTCAGATTGATCGCGGTCGGCCGCGTCGCCGCCAGCGCCGCGCAGGCACGCTCCAGATTTTCGTCGGAGGCATCGGCAAGCAGCGCGAGCCAGACGCCATAGGCCGCCGAAGCACCGATCAGCGGCGCGCCGCGCACCTGCATCGATTTGATGGCGTGGACCGCCTCTTCCAGCGTCCTGAGCTTTACCGTCTCAAAGCGATGCGGCAGCAGCGTCTGATCGATGATGGCGACGCCCTCGCCATCGACCCAGATCGTGCGCATCGGTTTGCCGTCGACTTTCATGACCTCACAAATAGCGGGCTTTGGCCGCGACGGAAAGCCGTTGCCGGGTGACCGTCGATGCTCCACTCTGCGGCGACAAGGGGCCACCATGATCGACTACGAAAAAGAATACGACAACCGCGCCCGGGTGCCGGAGCACGTCTCGATTTTCGCGCGCTGGCATCGCGACGCCGAGGCTTATCGCAAAAGTACGTCAAAGGCCGATCTGGGCCTGAAATACGGGCCGGGCGAACGCCAGTTTATCGATATTTTTCCAGCCAAGAACGACGGTTCCGACACGCCGCTGGCGCTGTTCATCCATGGCGGCTGGTGGCGCACGCTGCACCCACATGAATTCAGCCAGCTTGCCGCAGGACCGAACGCGCACGGCGTCAGTGTCGCGATGGCCGCCTACGAGCTGTGTCCACATGTCTCGATCGCCAACATCATCGAGCAGATGCGCACGGCTTGTTTGTTTCTATGGCGCAAACGGCATCAGCGCATTTTCATTATCGGCCACTCCGCCGGCGGACATTTGGCCGCCTGCATGCTGGCGACCGACTGGAAATCACTCGATGCGAGCGCGCAGGCCGATCTGGTGCCGGCCGCTTATTCGCTGTCCGGCGTGTTCGATCTCTCGCCGCTGACGCACGTGTCGCAGAACGCCGACCTGAAGCTGGATGAGGCCGAAGCCTTGCGCGTGTCGCCCTTGCATTGGCCCGTGCCAGTCGGACGCACGCTCGATGCTGTTGTCGGCGGCATCGAGTCGTCGGAGTTTCTGCGGCAAAGCCGCATCATCGCCGACGCTTGGGCCGCGCGCGGTGTCGCAACGCGTTACGAGGAAATTCCCGGCGCCAACCATTTCGACATTGTCGATCCGCTGAGCGATCCGGACAGCGGCATGACAAAGCGCGTCGTCGAACTGGCGCGCCAGGTGAAGGCGCTTTAGAAAAACGCCTGGATCCCTGTCTGCGCGCGGCCGAGGATCAGCGCGTGGATGTCGTGCGTGCCCTCGTAGGTGTTGACCGTCTCGAGGTTCGCGGCGACGCGCATCACGTGATATTCTTGGCTGATGCCGTTACCGCCGTGCATGTCGCGTGCGAGCCGCGCGATGTCGAGCGCCTTGCCGCAATTGTTGCGCTTCATCAGCGAGATCGACGGCGGCGCCGCCTTGCCCTGTTCCAGCATGCGGCCGAGCCGCAGCGCGCCTTGCAAGCCCAGCGCGATTTCGGTCTGCATATCGGCGAGCTTCTTCTGCACCAGTTGATTGGCGGCGAGCGGGCGGTTGAACTGCTTGCGTTCCAGCGTATAGGTGCGCGCGGCGTGCCAGCAGAATTCCGCCGCGCCCATCGCGCCCCAGGCAATTCCGTAGCGCGCGTTGTTGAGGCAGCCGAACGGCCCGGCGAGACCCTTCACATTCGGCAAAAGATTCTCTTCCGGGATGACGCAATCTTCCAGCACGACTTCGCCGGTGACCGACGCGCGCAGCGACAACTTGCCGTCGATCTTCGGCGTCGAGAAGCCTTTGGTGTCGCGCTCGACGATGAAGCCGCGGATCACGCCGTCGAGCTTGGCCCATACGACGGCAATGTGCGCGACCGGCGCGTTCGAAATCCAGGTCTTGGCGCCGTTGAGTTTGTAACCGCCGGAAACTTTTTCGGCGCGCGTGACCATCGAGCCGGGATCGGAGCCGTGGTCGGGTTCGGTGAGGCCGAAGCAACCGATCATCTCGCCGGTCGCGAGCTTGGGCAGATATTTGCGGCGCTGGGCTTCGGTGCCGTAGGCGTAGATCGGATACATCACCAGCGACGACTGCACCGACATGGCGGAGCGATAGCCGCTGTCGACACGTTCGATTTCGCGCGAGATCAGACCATAGGCGACATAACCTAAGCCCGCGCCGCCGTATTCTTCGGGAATGGTCGGTCCAAGAAGTCCGAGCTTGCCCATCTCGGTCAGCATGTTGGGGTCGTATTTTTCCTGCGCGTAGGCCTCGATCACGCGCGGCATCAGGTAGTCCTGCGCAAAGCCGCGCGCGGTGTCGCGCACCATCCGCTCGTCTTCGGTCAGCTCGCCCTCGAGATCGAGCGGATCCTCCCAGGTGAACGCGGAATCTTTCAGCATCTTGGGCAT
>JANMSZ010000036.1:0-6208 GCA_031389925.1 Hyphomicrobiales bacterium
CAGCCGCATCGCTTCCTTCATGCGCGGATCGTCGGGGCTGCCGGCCGCGGACAAGCCGGCCGGACTGGCACTGTTTGCCGCGATCCCCTGCACTTTATCCCGGTTTTCGGCCGCCTTCGGCAGCATCGGTACGACATTCAAACCGGGCTTGCGGGTATTTCTCGCCATGGATTTCAACTTCCGCGAAATGCGGCTTCGTGCGGTGGTATATGGATTTTCGCACCACGAAGCCCGACGTGCGACAACCCAGCGTTGAGAATTGCCTGCCATCACTCGAAAGTCATTAGCGGCGTTATCGCGTTTTGTAAGTTTTTATCTCATAATGTTTGAATGGAGCTGCGCCACCTTCGATACTTCATTGCCGTCGCTGAGGAAATGCATTTCGGGCGCGCCGCCGCGCGTCTGAATATTTCCGCCCCGACGCTCAGCCACCAGATCGGCGCGCTGGAATCGATGCTCGGCGCCAAGCTGTTCACGCGCCGCACCAAGAGCGCGGTCGGCCTGACGCATTCCGGCAAACGCTTTCTGATCGAAGCGCAGGAGACGATCAAGCAGGCCGCTCACGCCGAGATGGTGGGGCGGCGCGCCGGCCGCGGCGACGCCGGCTCGATCTCGATCGGTTACGTGCTGTCGGCCGGCTTTAGCGGAATGCTGTCGGCATCGCTCGCGCGTTTCAGGGAAAGACATCCGGACGTGACGTTCCAGCTTGCGCGCGTCCAGACCGTCGAACAGTTCAAGGCGCTCGCCGACGGCTCGCTGGATGTCGGCTTCACGCGCACGCCGCACCGTTATCCGACCGGCTTGACCGGCTTCATCATCGAACGGCAGAAGTTCTTCCTGGCGCTGCCGGAAAAGCACCACCTCGTCGCGCAAAAGAACATCACGCCGGCGATGCTCGTCAACGAAGACTTCGTGGCCGCGCCGCTGGAAATGGAGCTCGGGTTCTGGGCCAATCTTTCGTCGGTCGCTCCGCCCGGCGTCTCGCTGCGCATCGTGGCGCGCGCACCCGACGTGTTCTCGGTGATCACGCTGGTGGCGGCGGGCGTCGGCCTCGGCGTGCTGTCGGAGTCGCTTAAACGCATCGCCATACCGGGCGTGGTGTTCCGCGAAATCGACGGCGCGTCGCGCACGTCCGATCACGTTGCCGCCTATCGAAAAAATGAAAGCGCGCCGGTGGTGAAAGCCTTCATCAATTTCCTACGCGCCAGCGTGCGCGCGAGCTGACGAAAGCCGGCGGCCGAACATCGCGAAAATTTCGCGCCAATCGGATGCGGTCGCAGCGGCGGCGTGGACGTCGCGGTCGGGCAGCGAGTAGCCGTGATGAGCGCCGGCATGCACGTTGCGGCGGCAGGTCACGTTGGCATTGGCGGCGAAAGCGCGATCGAGCGCGGCGACCTTGTCCGGCGTCGACATGCGGTCGAGCGCGCCGTGGCCGCAATAGACCTCGCCGCGCATGTTGGCGACCAGCAGATGCGGCGAATCCTCAGCCTCGGTCACCAGATGGGTGCCGTGCAGGCTGGCATTGGCGACAAACCGCTCGGGGAATTCCTGACCGGCATAGAACGCGGCACGGCCGCCGAGGCAAAACCCGACCGAACCCGCCGGTCCCGGAGCGACCGCTTCGCCACGGCAGAATTCAAGCATGGCGGCGATATCGACGCGCGTGCGCGGGCGGTCCACCTTGGACGAGTAGCCGCGCATCTCCTCTTGCAGCGCGACCGGAAGCGTGTCGAACGACACCATCTGCCCGGCCGCGTTGCGCCGCTCCAAGCGAATCTTGCCGTCGCGATAGAACATGTTCGGCACCAGGCAGTAATAGCCCTGCGCCGCGACGTTGCGCGCGAGCCCGAACAGTTCCTCACGCAGCCCCCACACATCCATGAACATCACGATCAGCGGGAACGGGCCGCCGCCGTCGGGATGAGCGGCGTAGCCGTCCATCGCGCCGGCGGGCGTTGGGATCGTGACTTCTTTTCTGATCACGCGTGGCCAAACCTATTTGTCACGAGCCTATTTTTCATCGGTGCCGAGCTTGGCGTCCCGAATGATCTTGCCCCACTTGGCGCGGTCCTGCTTCATCGTTTCGACCAGTTTGGCCGGCGGCCCGCCGATGACCTGGAAGCCAGTTTCGCCAAGCTGCTTTCTGGTTTCCGGTTTGCGCAGGTAGGCTTCGATCGCGGCATTCAGCTTGGCGGCGATGTCGGGCGGCAGATTGGCCGGCGCGTAGATCGCCTCCCAGGTGCCGCCGACCAGATCGAAGCCGCTCTCCTTCATCGTCGGCACGTCGGGCAGGAAATCGGCCCGCTGTCCGCTGGTCACCGCCAGAATGGTGCTCTCTTTGGTGGCGGGATTGTACGCGGGGAATCCGGCATCGATGGCGCCGCCGAGCACGTCGATCATCATCGGCCCGGTGCCGCGGTACGAAACCGAAGCGGCGTCGAGGCCGGCCTCGGCCGCGAACAACAAGGTGGCCAGGTGCCCCAACGTGCCGGGGCCGGAATGGCCGATGCTGATCTTGCCGCCGCGCGCTTTGGCGTGAGCGACCAGATCCTTGACCGATTTCAGTCCGAGCTTGGGATTGGCGACGAGGACGTTCGGCGCCTCGCCGAGCAGGCTGATCGGCGTGAACTCGCGGTCAAGGTCGAAGGTGACCGTCTTGTCCATCAGCGGGCGCAGCACCGCGGGGCCCACCGCGGTCATCAGCAGCGTGTAGCCATCGGCCGGCTGCTTGGAAACGTAGGTGCTGGCGACCACGCCGCCGCCGCCCTGCCGTGTCTCGATCACGAACGGCTGGCCGAGCGTCGTCGTCAGTTCATGGGCGAGGGCGCGGCCGACAAAGTCGATCATCGAGCCGGGGGCAAAGCCCAGGACGATTGTCACGGGCCGCGACGGCCAGGTGTTGGCCATGGCGGCGCGCGGCGCGAGCACGGCCGCGGCGATGGCGATCAGCGCGCATGCTTTGGCAATTCGGCGCGGAATACGGCCAGGCAGCAAAGGCATCAAATGGTCCTCCAGATATCCAATTCGGGGGGCCATACTCGTGCAGGTGGCGGCTACAGGCAATGCTCGCAGCCGTTAAAGTGTGCAACGCGACAAAGCAATTAGCGGTTGTGCGATGGTTGCGCCTGCGCGCAACTATCGGCGTCAGTCTTTGCTGTCCTCACCCATCTCACCGATGTGGTGCTGGGAGTAGAGCTGGACGCCGAGCTTCTCGACCAGATCGAGCTGGGTCTCGAGGAAGTCGATGTGGTGCTCTTCATCCTTCATCAGCTCTTCAAACAGATCGCGCGAGACGTAATCCTTGACCGTCTGGCAGTGCGTCGCGGCTTCCTGATAGAGCGCGCGGGCGCCGACTTCGGCGGCCAGATCGCAGTCGAGAATTTCTTTGACGTTCTGCCCGATGTGCAACGGGTCGAGCACCTGCAGGTTGGGAAACCCGTCGAGAAAGAGGATGCGGTCGATGAACTTGTCGGCGTGGACCATTTCCTCGATCGATTCCTTGCGCCACTGCTTGGCGAGATCGAGGTAGCCCCAGTTATGCAACATCCGGTAATGCAGCCAATATTGGCTGACGGCGGTAAGTTCGCTGCGAAGACCCTTGTTCAGGTACTCGATAACCTTGGCATCGCCCTTCATGGCGCAGATCCTTCTAGCGGCTTGGCATGACGAAAAGTTCCGTCCGCCGGTCAAAATGTCAGTTTTGAACCATGCCAATGTTGCGGCGATGCGGTCAACAGAGGCGACGCCCGTGACGCGGGCGCGCGCATCGCATTTTACCGTTATCTTTGGAAATCAGTCTTTCGGCGCGCGATGCGTGGCGCAGGAGCCGCAACCGACCGGGCAACCGGCGCCAAGCAGGGCTTCGTCCATGATCTTGCGGATGGAACGCGCACAGCGGCCGCACTGAGCGCTGCAGCCGAGACAGCCATAGACCTGACCCGTCGTGCGCGGTGACGACTGGGTGCACGCGGTTCGCACCGCATGGTCGGTCAAGACGTTGCAAGAACAGACGATCATCGCGAAACCCGGCTTCCCGCCTACGGCCCCGAAGCCGCAGAATGCAACATTTGGCTACCGGCTTCGTTGATCGAAGTCAAAGAAAAACGCTGTTTAGAATAGTTGTAAAGTATTGAAAACAAACGATTTTTCGGCCTAACGCGGCGGCCTGGATGCGTCTGCAACTAACTTTTCACAGCGAATCTAAGGACTTGCCGCACCCGCTCAATGGCCCTTGCCCACCAAAGCGGGCACCCCGGGCGGCCTAGGGATGATCTGTGAATTGGGCGATCGGGCACCCAATCTTGTAGGAGTGGATGGCGAATAAGGCGCGCTTCAAAGCGAAAGGACATGCAATGGCGAAGAACACGATCTGCGTTTGGTATGATAAGGATGCGGAAGCCGCTGCTCGCTTTTATGCAGAGACCTTTCCTGACAGCGCGGTCGGCACCATCTGGCATGCGCCCGGCGACTACCCGTCCGGCAAGAAGGGAGATGTACTGGTCGTCGAATTCAAAGTGGCCGGCGTCGCTTGCATGGGCCTCAATGGCGGCCCCCAGTTCAAGCACAGCGAAGCCTTCTCGTTCGTGATCGCCACCGACGATCAAGCCGAGACCGACCGTTACTGGAACGCCATCGTCGGCAATGGCGGCCAGGAGAGCGCGTGCGGCTGGTGCAAAGACAAATGGGGCGTGTCGTGGCAGATCACGCCGCGTGTGCTGACCGACGCAATGGCGGCCGGCGGCGAAGAAGCAAAGCGCGCGTTCGATGCGATGATGACCATGACGAAGATCGACGTCGCCGCCATCAAGGCGGCGCGGCGCGGCTGAGTTTCGCTACATCGCGCTGCGCTCCATCCGGGCTACACTTGCCTACCCCCCGTCCGACCACAATTTTGGCAATGTTTTCAGTGCCATATTCGCGAAGTCCCGAATTTCCAACCGGCCTCCGGTTGGGCTAGAATGACCGCGACGGAACTGAGGCCGCAGCAATGTTTGGTGGCAGACATAAGTCCTTGAGGGCCGCGGGAAGAGGCGGTCGCCCGGCCGCTGCCGCGCGGTCGCGCACCATTGCGCGGACGTCATTTGCCATCGCGTGGGTTTGTCTGGGCGTCGCCGGGGTCAGTGCGGTTGCCGCGGCAGCGATTTACCTGCCGTCTCATCATGATCGTTCCGTCTTCGCACCTCAGCTCAGGCCGTCAATCGCCCCGGCTCTGTCCGCGCGCGCGCACGATATGGCCCAGATCTGGCGCGAGGAGTGGGCGCAACTCGTCGGCCGCGTTGGCGTCGGAGCGCGCGAAGTACCGGACGATGCCTTCATTCCGGCAGGCGGTCTGTCGACGTTGCTGGCGACACGCTTTCCGTCCGCCGCCAATGTGCGCATACCCAGTAACTTGCCTGGTGTCTTGCCCGGCATAGAGGTCGCAACCCCTTTGCCGTTGCCGCGGCCCGATGGTATCGCGCGCCAAGGCCTCGCCCGTACCACGCCGGTGGTGATCGAACCGCAGCTCGCATCGCTGCCGCCGCAGTCTCAGCCTAAATCGGGCGAACCCGGCATCCTCGATAGATTGTTCGCGGATCCCGATCGTGCCGCCAAGGCCGTGCTCGCCGCCAACCCGAACACCGTGCTCTATGACATCGCCAAGCGCGTCGTTTATCTGCCGGATGGCGACAAGCTGGAAGCGCATTCGGGTTTCGGTGAGTGGATCGACGATCCGGAGTCGGTCCACCGCAAGAATGTCGGTGTGACGCCGCCCAACGTCTATGCCGTCAGCTTTCGCGAAAAACCGTTTCACGGCGTTCGCGCGCTCCGCATGAAACCGGTCGGCGGCGGTAACATGTATGGCCGCGACGGCATCCTGGCCCATTCGTTCTTGCTCGGCGAGGCCGGCGCATCGAACGGCTGCATTTCGGTGAAGGATTACGACAAATTCCTGAAGGCTTACGAGGACGGCAAGTTCAACCAGATCATCGTCCTGCGCAGCGCCGATGAACCGGTGCCGTCGCTCGTCGCCAACGCCCAAGCGCAGGGCACGTAAGGCGAAAGTCGCGGAAAGCCGTCCACACGCGCTACCGTCGGCGATACTGGGAGTTCCAGTTGAAACCAAAAAATGGGTTGAAACCGTCGTTATCGCTTGCAACAAGGGTATCGGTCGAACGCTCGCGCGTGATGAAGCCACCCTGCGGCTGATTGCTCAGCACCGCGACAAACT
>JANMSZ010000047.1:0-6495 GCA_031389925.1 Hyphomicrobiales bacterium
GCGCCCGCGGGCGGGGACGAACGTACCCCCGCACCCGGGAGGCCTTGGGTCACCGTCCGCTCCCACTACGGGGGGCTGCCTTGAATGGCTGCACGGGTGGCGGCGAAGGCGGCGAAAGCCGCCGGATAAGGGGAGTGAAGAGCTCTCCGCTGCGCACACGGAAGTTACGGTCCCGGGGACAGAAAAGCCACGAGTGGAGCGCCGAGAGGCGACGCGCGCTGATCGCAAAGCGCGCGCCCCGTTGAAAAACGGGGACCAAGCGGTGGCGCCTTTCGGCGCTCCACGCCCTCGCACTTTCCGTGTGGGCTTACTTGCATAGCCCGGCGCCGTTCGGCGCGCGGCAACGACGGCCTACGTCTATACGGCGGCCGGTTTCATCCATAGATAAAGCGGCACGGGCCGTTACAGGAAATCCATGTCGATGTTCGAAGCGTTCAGAAAACTGATTGGCGAATTCAACGAGGGCGACAAACATCACAGCCAGTTCGAGGACGGCGACTATCGCCTCGCCGCGGCGGCGCTGCTGGTGCATGCCGCCGGCATCGACGGCGCCATGTCGCAGCCCGAGCGCGCCAAGCTGCACGCGGTGATCAAGCAGCACTTCACGCTGGACGACGCCGCCACCGACGAACTGATGGCCGAGGCGGCCGAGGCCGAGCAGCAGTCGGTCGATATCTATCGCTTCACGTCCGGGCTCAACCGTTCGCTCGACGAGCCGGCGCGCGCCCGCATTGTCGAAATGATGTGGCAAATCGTGTTTGCCGACGGACGCATGACCGAATTTGAGGATAACCTGATCTGGCGCGCGGCGGATCTGCTGGGCGTTTCGCAGCACGAGCGCATCGCCTTGCGCGAACGCGTGGCCGGCCAGAAAGACCAGACAGCATGAGTGCCATGACGCAAACATTGCGCCCCGTTACCGTGATCACCGGCGCGTCGGCCGGCATCGGCGTGGCGCTGGCGCAACTTTTCGCGCGCAACGGCTTTGCGCTGGCGCTGGTCGCGCGCCGCGAGGATCGCTTGCGCGCGCTTGCCGACGAGATCGCCGCGACCGGCGCGCCCAAGCCGATCGTGATCGCCCTCGATTTGGCGAAGCCGGGTGCGGCTGCCGCGATCGCGGCTGCGCTCGAAGCGCAAGGCGCCGAGCCGCAATACATCGTCAACAATGCCGGCTTCGGGCTGGTCGGTCTGGCGGAGAAGCGCGACCGCGACGAGCAACTGGCGATGATCGATCTCAATGTGCGCGTGCTCACTGAATTGTCGCTCGCCTTCGTGCCGAGCCTGGCGCGCCATCGCGGCGGCATTCTCAATGTCGGCTCGATGGCGGGCTTCCTGCCGGGTCCGGGCATGGCGGTGTATTACGCCACCAAGGCCTATGTGCTGTCGTTCAGCGAGGCGCTGCACAGCGAGCTTAAACCACGCGGCGTCCGCGTCACTGTGCTGTGTCCTGGGCCGGTGCCGACCGAATTCGCCGCCCGCGCCGGCGTCACGCAAGGCCTGGCGCCCGGCCTGCTGACGCAGACGGCCGACACCGTCGCCGAAGCCGGCTACCGCGGCCTGATGCGCGGCACGCGGACGGTGGTGCCAGGCTTGGCCAACAAGTTGGTCACACTCGCGATCAGGATCGTGCCGCGCCGCATCTTGCTGAGAATCGTGGATTCCCGGCAGAGCCGCCGCAGAGCCAAAGAAAGTTGACACCAAGCACAGCGGATATGTTGAAGCCGGTCCTCATCGTCCTCCACCAGGAACACTCGTCGCCTGGCCGCGTCGGACAGACGCTGACTCAACTCGGCTATGCGCTCGACATCCGCCGCCCGCGCTTCGGCGATCCGCTGCCGGAGACGATGGACGGCCACGCCGGCGCGGTGATTTTCGGCGGCCCGCAAAGCGCCAACGACACCGAAGATTTCATCAAGATCGAGACCGATTGGATCGGCGTGCCGCTGCGCGACAAGAAACCGTATCTCGGTATTTGTCTCGGCGCGCAGATGCTGGCGCGGCATCTGGGCGCGCGTGTCGATCCGCATCCGGACGGTCACGCGGAATGCGGCTATTACCCGATCCGTCCGACCGACGCCGGCCGCAAGCTTTGCAACGACTGGCCGGACCACGTGTACCAATGGCATCGCGAGGGCTTCGGCCTGCCGGACGGCGGCGAGTTGCTGGCCGAAGGCGACGCCTTCTCGATCCAGGCGTTTCGTTACGGCACAGGCTACGCGCTGCAGTTTCATCCCGAAGTCACGCACGCCATGATGTACAAATGGCTGGTGCGCGGCGCGCATCGTCTCGAACTGCCGGGCGCCCGGCCGCGCGCCGATCATGTGTCCGGCCGCGCCGTGCACGATTACGCCTCGCGCAATTGGCTGGCGGCGTTCCTCGATCACTGGCTCGGCCGCATTCCGGCGGCGCAAACCGGCGTCTGAGCGATGGAACTTGCGAACCATTGACAAATGTCTCCCCGGCCGCATCGTTACCCGGGGGGCTGGCCGTAAATCGGCGGCCCCGCGCGGAGGCGTGCGGATGCCTAGTACGACCAACAAGACGCAGGCGTCGCAACCGGCCGCATCGGCGCTGAGCACGATGTTGCGCGCCTCCGACGGCATTCTCGATATGCTGCCGATCGCGACCTACATCTGCGACGCGCGCGGCACCATCCTGCAATACAACAGCCGTGCCGTTGAACTTTGGGGCCGCGTCCCCAGCCCCGGCCAGACTCACGAACAGTTCACCGCGAACTCGCGCTATCTCCAACTCGACGGCACGGAAGCCACCCGTACTTTGCTGTCCGAAGTGCTGGAAACCGGAAAGCCGGTTCGCGACGCCGAGCGGATGATCGAGCGGTCCGACGGCTCGCGGATGGTCGTGTCGGTGAATATCGATCCGCTGCGCGATGCCAAAGGCAATGTACTCGGCGCGGTGAGCTGCTTTCTCGACATCACCGAACGCAAGCGCATGGATGCCGCGCTCGAGCAATCGCGGTTGCGCGCGCTCGAACGCGAGCAATTGCTGGCCGCCACTTACGAGCATGCGGCGATCGGCATTTCGGAAGTGGCGCCGGACGGGCGCTTCCTGCGCGTCAACGAGGCGATCTGCACGATTGCCGGGATGACACGCGAGCAACATCTGCAGACCAAATTGTTCGATTACACGCATTCCGACGATGCCGATGCCGACCGCGAAGCCTTCCGCAAGCAAGTCGAGGGCAAGCTCGAATTCTATTCGGTCGAGAAGCGGCTGAAGCGGCGCGACGGCCGCATCGTCTGGCTTTCGGTGCGCTCATCGCCGGTGCGCGACGACGACGGCCACCTGCTGTATGTCGTGCGCGTGGTGCAGGAAATTACCGAACGCAAGGCGTCGGAGCGGCGCCAGAAGCTTCTGATCGACGAGTTGAATCACCGCGTCAAGAATACGCTCGCCACCGTGCAATCGCTGGCTTCGCAGAGCGCGCGGGGCGCGGCGACGCCGGCGGCGTTTCGCGAAGGTTTCGAAGGCCGCCTGATCGCGCTGTCCAAGGCGCACGACCAGTTGACCGTGCATCACTGGGAAAGCGCCGAGATGCGCGAGCTGCTGTCGGGCAGTCTTGCGCCCTACGCCGGCGCGGAGCGAGTCACCTTGCGCGGCGAAGACCTCGTGTTGCGCCCGCGCGCGGTGCTGACGCTGGCGATGGTGTTTCACGAGCTCACCACCAATGCCGCGAAATACGGTGCGCTGTCGGCGCCCGGCGGCTCCATCGACATCCGCTGGCAGCCGGTGCGGGGCAAAGACGGCGACGGCACCATGCTGCAGATCGAGTGGATCGAGCAGGGCGGCCCGCCGGTGGTCGCGCCGAAACGCCGCGGTTTCGGCTCCAAGCTGATCGAGGGCAGCGTCGCCGCCGAACATGGCGGCAGCGCCAGACTCACGTTCGACCCGGCCGGGCTGCGCTGCGAGATCCTGATGCCGATGGAGGCGGCGACGGTCGATTTCGACCGCGAGCCGCAAGGGGTGGATTCGTCGGTGTAAAAAAGTCCGCCTTCGCTCCTGCGGAGCTACGGCGCGACAGCCTTCGTAGGAGAGGGCTTGCCGAGCCGAAGCTCCGGAGGAGCGAAGGCTGGTGGAGCCAGGCGGGATCGAACCGCCGACCTCGTCATTGCGAACGACGCGCTCTCCCAGCTGAGCTATGGCCCCGCCAAGCGCAACAAAACCAAACCGTTGCGCTTAAATTCCAAGCGAGAGGCGCCATTTAGGACCAGGGGTCTGGCCTGTCAAGGATCGGCGCCCGCCTTGTTCGGGGCCATGCGACCGGCTAGGTTCCCGGCACCTTCCAAACGGGCAAAAAGCATGCGCTCTGTTCTCGATATCGTCCTGATTATCCTGCAGATGTATATTTGGCTGCTGATCGCCTCCGCGGTTTTGTCGTGGCTGATCGCCTTCAACGTGGTCAATACCCGCAACCAGTTCGTGGCGATGGTGGCGGATTTTCTCTACCGCATCACCGAGCCGCTGCTGCGCCCGATCCGCAACGTCATGCCGAATTTGGGCGGGCTGGACCTCTCGCCGGTCGTCCTGATCCTGCTCATCCTGCTGATCGAAAACATCATCGTCCGGTACATCCACCCGAACGTGTTCTAGCGCGTGTCGCCGCTGCCCTGGTCGCAGGTGGCCGGAGGCATTGCATTGGCCGTGCGGCTGACGCCCAAAGGCGGCCGCGACGCCATCGACGGCATCGAGACGCTGGCGGACGGACGTGCCGTGCTTAAGGCTCGCGTCCGCGCGGCGCCGAGCGAGGGCGAGGCCAACGAGGCGCTGTGCCGCCTGATCGCCAAAGCCGCCGGCGTCCCACCGCGCGACGTCGCGCTGACCGCGGGGGCTACCGCCCGCATCAAGCGGCTGACGATCTCGGGTGATGGGCCGGCATTGCTGGCGGCGCTGGAGAAGATGTGCCCGACGCGGTAACAAGTGGCGACGGAGAAACCATGACCGCGCGTATCATTGACGGCAAAACCATCGCGGCGGAACTGCGCGGCAAGATCGCCGCCGAGGTCGCGCGCATCCAGGCGGCGCATAAATTCGTGCCCGGCATCGCCGTCGTGCAGGTCGGCGAGAATCCGGCGAGCAGCGTCTATGTGCGCAGTAAGTCGAAGGCCGTGGCGGAAGCCGGCATGCGCGCCTTCGATCACAAATTGCCCGAGAATGTCAGCGAAGCCGAGCTGCTGATGCTGGTCGGCAAACTGAACGGCGACCGCCAGGTCAACGGCATCCTGGTGCAATTGCCGTTGCCGCCGCACATCGACACGCAAAAGGTCATCGCCTCGATCGACGCCGATAAGGATGTCGACGGCTTCCACCCCCTCAATGCCGGACGCCACGCCACCGGCCTCCCCGGCTTGGTGCCCTGCACGCCGCTGGGCTGCGTGATTTTGGCCAAGACAGTGCTGCCTTCGCTTGCAGGCCTTGAGGCGGTGGTGATCGGCCGCTCCAACATCGTCGGCAAGCCGATGATGCAATTGCTGCTGGGCGAGAACGCCACGGTGACGGTGGCACATTCCAAGACGCGCGACCTGCCGGCGGTGTGCCGCCGCGCCGACTTGCTGATCGCGGCTTTCGGCAAGCCGGAAATGGTGCGCGGCGACTGGATCAAGCCGGGAGCGACGGTGATCGACGTCGGCATCAACCGCGTGCCGGCTGAGGGCGGCGCCGGCAAACATAAAATTGTCGGCGATGTCGCCTTCGCTGAAGCCTTGACAGTTGCCGGCGCGATAACGCCGGTGCCCGGCGGGGTCGGCCCGATGACGATCGCCTGTTTGCTGCTCAATACGCTGCGCGCGGCCTGCGCGCAGAATGGACTGCCAGTGCCGACGATTTGACGATGAACCTTTCGGTCTTGCGTCGCGACCTACGGCATATGCTTTATGTTTTACTTTATGTTTGAAGGGGAATTTGGATCATGCGCGCCGTGTTGCAGGCTGCGATTGCTCTGTCGCTGATAGCTTTCGCCGCCGATCCCGTGCTGGCGCAGACGACCGCCAGCGTTTACACCTCGCTCGATCTGAAGAAGTGCCGCCATACGCCGGGCAAGGACGTCGAAGACTACGGCGAATGGTCGTGCGCCGGGTCCGGCGGCATCGGCGTCTATGTCAGCGGCGGCGATCAGCGCAGCTACGTCAGCTACGGACCGAACGCCAAGAAGCAGGTGGCTGCGAAGCAGACGCTCGCTTCGTTCAACGGCGAGGGTAAGAACATCGAATGGCGCGGCGAACGCGGCGCTGATGGGGTGTTGAAACCTTATGCGACGATCATGCGCTGGAGCACCACGGTGCAGGGCGATGCCGACGAGCCGGTGAAGGGTCAGGTGCTGGTGGTGACGCGGCTTCCGCCGGGCGCCGTTTGTCACGTCGGCTATGTCGATGCCCGCGCCAACACCGACGCCAACGCGCTGGCGCAGAAAATCGCCGACGAGAATGCGCGCAAATTCAAATGCGGCGCCGACAAACCGATCGTGCTGGGAAATAAAGG
>JANMSZ010000075.1:0-25162 GCA_031389925.1 Hyphomicrobiales bacterium
TTGTCGGCCGCCACCACGAGATAAGGATCGTCGCCTTCGTGGCGGATCACATCGGGCGGCGGGATGATCTTGGCGTCGGCATCGTAGTTGTCGGTGATGTCGAGCAGCGTCGAGATAAACAGCTTGTACGTGGCGATGCCTTCGGCCTGCACGACGTCGCGCGTCGCGCCTTTCGGCATCAGCTTCGGCACGAAGCCACCTTTGGCACCGACCGGCACGATCACCGCGTTCTTGACCTGCTGCGCCTTCACCAGGCCGAGAATCTCGGTGCGGAAATCCTGCGGCCGGTCGGACCAGCGGATGCCGCCACGCGCGACCTTGCCGAAGCGCATGTGCACGCCTTCGACCCGCGGCGAATAGACGAAGATCTCGTACAGCGGCCGCGGCAGCGGCATGTCCATGATCTTGCCGCTCTCGAACTTGATGGCGATCAGCGCTTTGACGTGACCGTCTTTTTCGGTCTGATAGAAGTTGGTGCGGATCGCCGCCTGCACCGCGTTGACGAAGCGCCGCAGGATGCGATCTTCGTCCAGGCTGTCGACTTTCTGCAGCGCGTCTTCGATGCGCGCGGCGACCTCTTTCTGCTTGCGGTCGCGGTCCTGCGCGGCCTCGGGACGCGGATCGAAACGCGTGTGAAACAACTCGACGACATTGCCGGCGATCGCGGAATGCTTCACCAGCGTCGCCCACATGTAATCCTGCGAATAGGGCACACGAACTTGGCGCAGGAACCGCGACAGCGTGCGGATCAGCGCGACGTCGCGCCAGGCCAAACCGCCCGACAGCGTCAGTGCGTTGTAGCCGTCGTTCTCGGCGCCGCCACGCATCACCATCAGGAACGCCGCCTCGAGCCGGCCCTTGTCCTGGCTGAGATCGATCGCGCCGCCGTCGTTGCGCTCCAGCAGCATGTCGTGGAACCAGACTTCGTGAGCGCCTTCGCCGGCCGGCGTGACCCGATAGGTGCGCTCGTCGACCACCCGGAAACCCATGTTTTCCAGCACCGGAACGCGCTCCGACAGCGGCAGCGGCCGGGCGTAGCTCCACACTTTTAGCCCCACCGAACGCTGCTCTTCCTCGAGCCGGTGGTGGAAATCGACATTAAGCGGACGCTGCTCGCTCAGGCCCTCGATGACGCGGACATCGCCGGCCGCGACCGTTGGCGCATAGGCCTCGTGGAAACCTTCGGAAAACGCCTCACGATAGCGCTCAAACAATTCGCGCGCCTTCGACGGCGCGTGGACCAGCGACAGCGCCGCCATCAGGCCGTCGGTCCAACTGCGGATGATGTTGGAGACTTCGGCCTCGAGCGTGGCGCGGTCGATGTCCGGCGTGGCGCCGCCGGAGCGCCCGATGATAAAGTGCACCCGCACCAGCGGGCCTTCCTGGAAATACGGATAGTAGGCCGACACCCGGCCGATGAAGGCGTTCGCCAGATATTCGCCGATCTTCACGCGGATGTGGCTGTCGTAGCGTTCGCGCGGCACGAACACCATCGCCGAGACGAAACGGTCGAAGCGGTCGTGGCGCGCCAGCACGCGCACGCGCGGCCGTTCGTCGAGCTGCAGGATCGCGAGCGCAAAGCGGTACAGCGTCTCCTCGTCGACCTGGAACAGCTCATCGCGCGGATAATGCTCCAGCACGTTCGCCAGCGCTTTGCCGGAATGACTGTTGGGGTCAAAACCGGCGCGCGCCTCGACGTTAGCGATCTTGCGGCGCAGATAGGGAATGCTGTGCGCCGTGCGCGTATACGCTGTCGACGTAAACAGTCCGACGATGCGGAATTCGCCAACCAGATTGCCGCCGCCGTCGAAACGCTTGACGCCGACATAGTCGAGATAGACGCGCCGGTGCACCTTGGCATGAATGTTAGCCTTGGCGACGATCAGCGGCCGCGGCTCCTGCATAAACGCCATGATTTCCGGGGTGAATTCGAGCAGCTCGCTGCCACGCTTGAGCACGCGCAGTTCGCGCGACCGCATGATGCCGAGCGATGAATCGAAATCCGGCTCCAGCGATGCGCCGTCGATTTTGTAGTCGCGCACGCCGATGAAGGTGAAGTTGTTGGCGAGCAGCCATTGCAGAAACTGGATCGCCTCCGCGATCTCGTCGACCGGCAGCGGCGGCGGGTTGCTCTTGAGATCGGCGACGACGGCGTTGACGCGATCGAGCATCGGCTGCCAGTCCTGCACCGTAAGCTGCACTTCGCCAAGCACGCTATCGATGGCGCGGACAATCCCGACGCGCGCCGCTTCGTCCTCGATCGGCTCGAGATGAATGTGGATGAAGCTTTCGCGCGCGCCGGCGGCGTCGGGCGCGCCGACCGCCGTGACCGCACCGCCGGCGCGCTGCACGCCCAGCACCGGATGCGTCACCAGCCGCACGTCGAGCCGGCGCTCGGCGATCTCGCCCATCACCGAGTCGACCAGAAACGGCATGTCGTCATTGACGATCTCGACGATCGTCACCGATTTGCACGCGCCGGAATCGGAGAGCGCCACCGTCTCGCAGCGGACCTTGGCCGTGCCCGGCGCGCGCTCGTTGAGAAAATCGTAGGCCCGCTCGGCCAGCATCGCGAGATCGTCAGCGCCGTAACGCACGACGTCCTCGGGCACGGCGCGTTCGAAAATCTGCGCGACGAAGTCCTTGGGAATGTCGCTACGCCGGCCAGCGAGTGCGACGCCGGCATTATCAATGGCAGCGTGGGCGGCAGAATCGTCGTCGCGGACGGTACGCTCGAGCATGGGACCTCGCGCTTTTGGCTAGCGCATGATCTGCTCGAAAAATGGCGGATCATGTGCGGGAGAGAATCAGTCGAGGCGGAAGCGGAGTGTTCACAATCCGCCTGCGCCCGTCGAGAGCAACACATCATTTGGTGACGCAGCGGTGACGAAGCTGCGAAAGCCAGACGCCCCGACCGTTCAAGGTACTGACATTAAAGGCAAAAGCTTAGCCCGCGGGTCGTATCGCGGCCTGCCGCAACCATGTATCCTTTGTCGGGGACAGGACGTTCAGGGGACGCAAGGGGCACAAGATAATGGCGAAAGCCGATAAATCGATCAAAACCGTCAGCAAGGCGGCGAGCGTGAAGCCTTTGAAGGTCGCGTCCGCGAAAGCGCCGCCCAATCCAGTCGCGACGTCCTCCAAACCTTCGGCCGCGCGCAGCGCGATGATGAAGGCCATCACCAACAAGGCCGCGCCGCCGGTGGCCGACGACACGCCCGTGATCGCGCTCAATCTGCCGCCCGGCAAGCTGTCGCCGGCGATGACCGCCTATTTCAAGAAATGCCAGGACAAGCTTGGCTTCGTGCCGAACGTGCTGCTGGCTTACGCCTTCGACAACACCAAGCTCGAAACTTTCGCCGCGCTCTACAACGACCTGATGCTGGGCGAGAGCGGCTTGTCGAAACTCGAACGCGAGATGATCGCGGTCGCGGTGTCGTCGCAGAACCGCTGCTACTACTGTTTGACCGCGCACGGCGCCGCAGTGCGGCAATATTCCGGCAATCCGCTACTCGGCGAGCATCTGGTGATGAACTATCGCGTGGCGCGGCTGAGCAAGCGCCAGCGCGCCATGCTCGATTTCGCGGTCAAGCTCACGGCGTCGCCGTGGAGTGTGGAAGAAGCGGATCGCGAGCGGCTGCGCCGTGCAGCGTTTACCGACCGCGACATCTGGGACATTTCCGCGATCGTCGGCTTCTTCAACATGTCGAACCGCGTCGCCAGCGCCACCGACATGCGGCCGAACGCGGTTTATCACAAGCAGGCGCGGTAGCGCGTGATCCCGAAAAGTGGGACCCGGTTTTCGGATCAGATCACGCGCAAAAATTAAAAGAGCTATTCCTGAAACACCTCCTCGCGCTTGGCCCTGATCGACGGCAGCACGAGAATGACGAGCAGGATAGCGGCCAGCGCCAGCAGCAGCGCGCTGATCGGGCGCTGGACGAACACCAGCGGGTCGCCGCGCGAAATATACATGGCACGGCGGAAGTTCTCTTCCATCATCGGCCCGAGAATAAAGCCCAGAATGAAGGGCGCGGGCTCGGCGCCCACTTTGTAGAAGAACACGCCGAGCGCGCCGAACAGCAGCATCACCCAGATATCGAACACCGTGTTGCCGGCCGAATAGGTGCCGATGCAGCAGAACAAGACAATTGCCGGGAACATCAATCGGAACGGCACGCGCAGCAGCGCCACCCATAAACCGATCATCGGCAGATTGAGCACGACCAGCATCGCGTTGCCGAGCCACATCGACGTGATGACGCCCCAGAACAGATCGGGCTGGTTGACCATCACCTGCGGCCCGGGCTGGATGCCCTGGATCATCATGGCGCCGATCATCAGCGCCATGATGGCGTTGCCGGGGATTCCCAAGGTCAGCAACGGAATGAAGCTGGTCTGCGCGCCGGCATTGTTGGCGGCTTCCGGCGCAGCCACGCCTTCGATGGCGCCCTTGCCGAAGCGCTCGGGATGGCGCGACGATTTTTTCTCCAGCCCATAGGCGGCAAACGACGACAGCGCGGCGCCGCCGCCCGGCAAGACGCCGAGAACGGAACCAAGCGCGGTCCCGCGCAGTATCGCGGGAATGCATTGGCGGATTTCGGCCCAACTCGGCCAGAGGTCGCGGAATTTGATCACCAGCAAGCTGCGATCCTGCACCTTGCCGAGCGTGACCGCGAGTTCGGCAATGCCGAACATGCCGATGGCGATGGGCACGAAGCCGATGCCGTCGCCGAGCGCCGGCATGTCCATGGTCATGCGCGGCGAACCGCTGTTGACGTCGATGCCGACCAGCCCGAGCAGCAGGCCGACCAGCACCATGGCGATGGCCTTTTCCGGCGCGCCATGCGCGAGCACCACCGAGCCGATGAGGCCGAGCACCATCAGGCTGAAATATTCTGCGGCGTTGAACTTGAGCGCCAGCCAGGTCAGCGGTTCGCTGGCGGTCGCAATCACGATGGTGGCGATGGTGCCGGCGACAAAGGATGCGATCGCGGCGATGGCCAGCGCCGGACCGGCACGGCCCTGCTTGGCCATCTGGTGGCCGTCGAGGGTGGTGACGATGGATGACGATTCTCCCGGCACGTTGACCAGGATCGCGGTGGTCGAGCCGCCATATTGTGCGCCGTAGAAAATGCCCGCGAGCATGATCAGCGATGAACTCGGCGGCAGCGAGAACGTGAACGGCAGCAGGATCGCGATGGTCGTGATCGGCGCGATGCCGGGCAGCACCCCGACCAGCGTGCCGATCAGCGCGCCGAGAAAACAGAAGCCGAGATTGGCCGGCGTCAGCGATACCGCAAAGCCGGTGGCGAGATTGGCGATCAGGTCCATGCCGAGCGCCTCACCATGGCCACACCGCGATCGGCAGACCCAACGCCACCACAAACAGCACCACCGCAAAGGCCGCGAGCGTTACCGCGGCGATGGCGTTCTCGCGCAAGCGCACATCGTAGGCGGCAAAGCCCGCGCAGATCACCAGGACGAAACTCGTCAGCGCCAATCCCGCCACCGGCAGCAAGACAGCGAAGATCGCCACCGAGCCCAGGATCAGAAACAGCGGCCGCCATTCGATCGAGGGAACCGGCACGGCGCCCGTGAACATGGCGCGGACGCCGAGCACCAGACCATAGATCATGATGATAATCGTGAGCCCGCGCGGCACGTAGCCCGGGCCCATTGCCGCCGCGGTGCCGACGCTCAGCGAACTGGCCAGACCGAAGGCCAGTGCGCCAAGTGCGACAAGAAACACCGCGAAAGCGAGGTCGGGAATGTTGATGCGAAGCTGCATGAAGCCGCGCGTCAATCGAGCGAAATGTTTTCCGCCTTGACCACCGCGCCCCACTCGCCCATCGCCTTGGTCAGCCAGGCCGCGAACTCATCCGGCGTGCTGGTCTTCACATCGCCGCCGAGCTCGGCCATTTTTTTGACGATCTCCGGCGAATTCAGGATTTTGCGCAGTTCGGTATTCAACCGCGCCGTCATCGCCGGCGGCGTACCCTTGCTGGTGAGGAAGCCCTGCCACGAGCCGGTCTCCACGATCGGCATATTCAGTTCCTTGAACGTCGGCAGGTTCGGCAAACCGGGCAACCGCTTGTCGCCCGAGACGGCGATGCCCTTGAGCTGGTTCTGCGCAACGAACGGCATGGTCGCGAGCGCACCGTTGAAGATCACGTTGCTCTCGTTGGTAACGACCGCGCGGACGGCGGCGGCGCCGCCGCGATAGGGCACGATGCCCCATTTGAGGCCGTACTTCTTGGCGATGACGATGGCGGTGAGATGCTGGATCGAGCCGACACCGCTGGTGCCGACATTGAGCTTGCCGGGATTGGCTTTGTCGTAGGCGATCAGTTCGGCAAGCGTCGCCGCCGGCACCGACGGATGCACCGCGAACAGATAAGGCGAGAACATCACCAAGGTGACCGGGACGAGATCCTTCTGCACGTCGAACGACAGCTTCTTGACCAAGTTCGGCTGGGTCGCCAGCGTGCCGGCGTCTGTGATGAGCAAAGTATGTCCGTCGGGCGCGGACTTGGCGACGAAGTCGGCGCCGATATTGCCGGACGAGCTTGGCTTGTTCTCGACGATGACCGGCTGGCCGATAGCCTCCGACAGCTTCGGCCCGATGATGCGCGCGATGATGTCGGACGTGCCGCCCGGCGCGTAGGGCACGATAATGTGCACTTGTTTGGTGAAATTCTGGCTGAAGGCCGGCGCGGCGCCAATCATGAGCGCCGAGAAAGCCAACGCGAAGCGAATCGTCGTGCGACGAGCAAGCATGAACGTCCTCCCTGACTGTCTTTTTTTATAAGCCCGCAAAACGTACCACCCCGCCGTGGCTTCGGATAGGCTCGCGCGCAATGACTTGGCTTACCCGGATCCTGCCGTTTGCGCTGGCGCTGCTGCTGAGTGCTGCAGCGCACGCCCAGCAGATCGAATCGACGCGGCCGACGATTCCGCAGACACGCGGGATTCTGGCGCGCAACGGCATGGTGGTGGCGCAGGAAAGCCGCGCCGCGCGTATTGGTGTTGAAATCCTCGACCGCGGCGGTAACGCGGTCGATGCCGCGGTCGCCGTGGGTTTTGCGCTCGCCGTCACCTATCCGCGCGCCGGCAATATCGGCGGCGGCGGCTTCATGGTGATCCATCTCGCCAAAGACAACCGGGATATCTCCATCGACTATCGCGAGACCGCGCCAGCGGCCGCCACGCCGACGATGTTTCTCGACGCCAAGGGCGAACCCGATCCGGCGAAGTCGCGCGATTCAGCTTTGGCGGTCGGCGTACCCGGCACTGTGGCGGGCCTTGCACTGGCGCACCGCAAGTACGGTTCCGGTAAATTGTCGCTCGCCGATCTGCTGGCGCCGGCCATCGATCTCGCCAACAAAGGCTTCGCCGTCAAAGACGATCTCGCGGATTCGCTACCGCGCGCGCGCGACCGCATCGCGCGCTGGCGCTCGTCGGCGGAAATCTTGCTGAAAGACGGCGGCAAGCCGTGGCAGGAAGGCGACCGGCTGATCCAGTTCGATCTCGCCAATACGCTGCGCGCCATCGCGCAAAGCGGCCCACGCGGATTCTACGAGGGCCCGACCGCCGCGCGCATCGCCGACGCCGTCGTCAAGGCCGGCGGCATCATGACCAAGGACGATCTGAAAAATTATCAGGCGATTGAGCGTCCCGTCGTGCGCGGCACCTATCGCGGCTACGACATCGTCTCGATGCCGCCGCCCTCCTCCGGCGGCGTGCATCTGATCGAGATGCTCAACATTCTCGAAGGCTTCGGCAAACTCGAACGCGGCGAGAAGTCGCTGCATCTGATGATCGAGGCGATGAAGCGCGCCTATGCCGACCGCGCCGGTTACATGGGCGATCCCGACGCCGTGACCATGCCGATCGCGGGGCTGACGTCGAAAAGCTATGCCGCGTCGTTGCGCGCCACCATCGGCGACAAAGCGACGCCGGCGGCCGACATCCGCCCGGGCAAACCGCCCGACAACGAAGGCAAGAACACCACGCACTTCTCCGTCATCGACCGCGACGGCAACGCGGTGTCGAATACGTACACGCTGAATTTTTCCTATGGCCTCGGCCTGATCGCCGGCGGCACCGGCGTGCTGCTCAATAACGAGCTCGACGATTTCACCGCCAAGCCCGGCGCCTCGAACGCCTTCGGGCTGCTCGGCTACACCGCCAATCTGCCGGGCCCGAACAAGCGCCCGCTGTCGTCCATGACGCCGACCATCGTGCTGAAGGATGGCAAGCCGGTTCTGGTCACCGGCTCGCCCGGCGGCAGCCGCATCATCACCGCGGTGCTGCAGGTGATCGTGAACATGATCGATTTTCAGATGACGGTCGCCGAGGCGGTCAATTGGCCGCGCCTGCACAATCAATGGCAGCCAGATGTCGTTCTGGCCGAACCGGGTTTCGACCCCGGCGTGCTCGACGCGTTGACCGCGCGAGGCCATAAAATCGAGCCAACCCGGCCGTCCACCTCGGCCAACTCCATCGCCGTCACGCCAAATGGCATCGTTGGCGCCGCCGACGCCCGCACCCGCGGCTCCCTCGCCGCCGGCTATTGAACAAGTCTTGGGGGAGAAAAATTGGAGCGGGCGAAGGGATTCGAACCCTCGACCCCGACCTTGGCAAGGTCGTGCTCTTCCCCTGAGCTACACCCGCATCCGTTAGATATTTGACCGATAAGCGATATCGGCCGCCAAGCCGTTCCTATAGCCAATACCGTAGGGCAATTGCAACCACTGCCGCCGGGTGCCGTTAATCGCGCTTGGCGGGGCGCTTACCTTGGCGCCGAACCGGTTCCGCCGCGGCATCCCAGCCTCCCCAGCGCGGGTTTGGGTTGCAAAAGCCCCGGTTTCCGGAAATCACGTTCGGCCAGCATTCCTCGAAGGTGCGAAAATGACAGTCCCGGACCACCCCGCCGCCGCCGAGCCAGGCCATGGCGCACCATGGCCCTTCAAGCTCATTGGCCGCGGCCGGACGCGGACCGATCGCGACGGCGCCAAAAAATAGCCCGCTAACCAGCAAAAACCTCAGCATTTTTGACCTCCGATTCGGCGCATGATCAGAACGCCAGGGGCTAGACTATCCCCACCAACACCGGCCAGGACCGCAATGTTGCATGCCCACGACGCCCGATGAACTGTTCGCCGCGCTCGACGCACTGAGCATCCCGCACAAGACCGTCAAGCATCCGCCGGTGTTCACCGTCGAGCAGGCAGCTAGCCTGCGTGGCGAGGTTCCCGGCGGGCACACCAAGAACCTGTTTTTGCGCGACAAAAAGAACGCGCTCTATCTGGTGGTGGCCGAGGAAGACGCCGCCATCGACCTCAAAGGCCTGCACCGCCTGCTCGGCGCCAGCGGCCGGTTTTCGTTTGGCTCGGCCGACCTGCTGCTCGAGGTGTGGGGCGTGACGCCCGGCTCGGTAACGCCGTTTGGCGCCATCAACGACACGCAAGGGCGCGTCACCGTGGTGCTCGACGCCCCGATGATGGAGCACGAAACGCTCAACTATCATCCGCTGGTCAACACCATGACCACCTCGATTGCGCGGGACGATCTGGTGAAGTTCCTCGACTCCACCGGCCATATGCCCCGGATCGAGAAGGTGTCCGGGCCGGCGCCGCAGGACACATGATGCTTTGCAGACCGGCGGTTTAAACCGCCGGTCTGCCAATGCGCATTAAGCGATCAAGGTTCGCTGATGCCCGCAGCCTTGATGACCTTCGCCCAGCGAGTCATTTCCACATCGACGAGCTTGCGCAGATGGTCCGGCTTGACGGTCTCCGCTGTCGCCGGGACCGAACCCATTTCTTCCATCCGTTTGCGGAGGTCCTTGTCGGCGACCGCGGCCTGCAGAGCGGCCTGAAGCTTGGCGGTCACGTCCGCGGGCGTTCCCTTGGGCGCGAAGACGGCGTTCCAACCCTGGAAGATGTAATCGACGCCGGCATCCTTCGCGCTCGGAACGTCGGGCGTCACCGGCCGCCGTTCCGCCTGCGCCACCAATAGAGCGCGGGCCAATTTTCCTTCGAGCAACGGTATGACGGCGGGAGCGAGCGCGCAGGCCGAATCGAAATGCCCGCCGGCCAGATCCTTCATCGCCGGACCTTCGCCGCGATAGGCGATGTTGTTGAACTTCACGCCGGTGACATCCATGAACAGCAGACAGGCCAGATGATTGGTCGAGCCGACGCCGGCATGGCCGCTGGAAACCTTGCCCGGGTTCGCTTTCGCATAAGCGATGAACTCCTGCATCGTCTTGGCAGGGAAGTCGTTCTTCACCATGAAGTAGAGCGGCGTCCCGGCGATCAGGCCGATCGGCTCGAGTTCGCGCGGATTGTATTTGATGCTCTGGTAGATGGCGGGAGCGGCGGAGTGACTGCCGAGGCTGCCAACCGTCAATGTGTAGCCGTCCGGCGCCGCCTGGCCGCCGCGCGCGCCGCCGATCGTGCCACCGGCGCCGGTCGTATTTTCAACGATAACGCGCTGACCGAGCGTGCGGCCCATGTGATCGGCCACAAGCCGCGCCAGCACGTCGGTGGCGCCGCCGGGGGCAAATACCACGATCATGGTGATGGGCTTGGATGGAAAGGTCTGCGCCACCGCCGCGGAGGCGGTCAGCAGCAACAACGCCAAAATTTGAACGATGCGTTTCATTTCAACTCCCCGGAATTCAGTGCCTTGATTGGCGCTGTTTGTGGCATCGCGCGATGCGCGACATCTATACCATGCTACAATCTGACAGGCCATCTTACCATTTGAAAGATCATCCGGTGCGGCACTTTCGCCAGGGGCGGGGTATCGCACTCACGGGACGTCCGGGATTGAGCCAATGTTTCCGGGCCGGCAACCGGCCGCGGCCAGCGTTGCATTCGCGGCGAAGATGACCCATCTAATCGGCAATCAGGAACCGGAAACAAAAAAGCAATGTTGGGACTCG
This sequence comes from Hyphomicrobiales bacterium, assembly GCA_031389925.1. Classification (GTDB taxonomy): domain Bacteria; phylum Pseudomonadota; class Alphaproteobacteria; order Rhizobiales; family Xanthobacteraceae; genus Pseudolabrys. Next base: position 10,955 of record JANMSZ010000075.1, read on the forward strand.
GCGGGGGAACGGCGGCGGCCGATGGCGCGGTCAAGGACACGACCACGCAGGGCTTCATCAAGGACGTCATCGAGGAATCCAAGCACCAGCCGGTGCTGGTGGACTTCTGGGCGCCGTGGTGCGGACCGTGCAAGCAGCTCACGCCGATCCTGGAAAAGGTGGTGAAGGCGGCCAAGGGCAAGGTCAAACTGGTCAAGATGGACATCGACAAGCATCCGGAAATCCCGGGGCAGATGGGCATCCAGTCGATCCCGGCCGTGATCGCGTTTTCCAACGGCCAGCCGGTCGACGGTTTCATGGGCGCGCTGCCCGAATCCCAGGTGGTCGCGTTCCTGGAACGGCTGACCAAGGGCAAAGTCGCGCCCGAGGAACGGGATATTCTGAAGGAGGCCGACGAGGCGCTCGCCGCCGGCGATGCGGCCAGCGCCGCCAATCTCTACGGCGAACTGGTCACGCAGGACGGCGGCAATGTCGCGGCCCTGGCCGGGCTGGCCCGCTGCTACGTGCAGACCGGCGCGCTCGACCAGGCCAAGCGGACCCTCGAACTGGTGCCGGAGGCCAAGCGCAACGAGGCGCCCGTCGCCGCGGCGCGCGCCGCGCTCGACGTCGCCGAGCAGGCCAAAAAAGTTGGGCCAATTGACGAACTTGAGCGTAAAGTTGCCGCCAATCCGCTCGACCATCAAGCGCGCTTCGATCTCGCCACCGGCCTCAATGCCGCGGGCAAGCGCGCCGAGGCGGCGGACCACTTGCTCGCGATCATCAAGCGCGACCGTAAATGGAATGAGGACGGCGCCCGCAAACAGCTGGTGCAGTTTTTCGAGGCCTGGGGTCCAACCGACGAAGCCACGCTGGACGGCCGCAAAAAGCTGTCGTCGATTTTGTTTTCGTGAGCGGCGAACAGCGCCGCATTTTTGTGATCCGTTATCCTGAGGTGGCCGCGTTAGGCTGGAGTGAGGTGCCATGCCGATGAACGCCGACTATCGCGGCCCGATCGAACTGCCGGGAACGATCCCGCTGTTCCCGCTGCCCGGCGCGCTGCTGCTGCCGCGCGGACAAATGCCGCTCAACATTTTCGAGCCGCGCTACCTCGCCATGATCGACGATGCATTTCGCGACGGTCACCGGCTGATCGGCATGATCCAGCCCGATCCATCGCACGGCGGTCCAGCGGACAGGCCGGCGCTGTACAAGATCGGATGCGTGGGCCGCATCACCCAGCTCGCCGAGAGCGGCGACGGCCGCTATCTGCTCGAGCTCACCGGCGTCGCGCGCTTCCGCGTCGAGGAGGAGTTGACCGTCAACACCGAATACCGCCAGGCCAAGGTCACCTACGCGCCGTTCGCCGACGATTTCATCGCGCGAAAGGGCGAGGACAAGGTCGACCGCCGATCGCTGCTGCGCGCGCTGACCGATTTCATGTCGGCGAACGACTTGAAGGCTGATTGGGACGACATCAACAAGGCGCCGAACGAGGCGCTGGTGAACGCGCTGTCGATGATGGCGCCCTACGGCCCGCCGGAAAAGCAGGCCCTGCTCGAAGCGCCGGATCTGAAAACCCGCGCCGAACTCCTGGTTGCGATCACCGAGATCGAACTCGCCAAGAAGAACATCGAAGGCGAGCCGCAGCTACAATAAAGCCGGTGGCATGCTATAAGCCTCCCGAATTCGCCGGGAGTTATAGTCATGTCCACTGTGCCGCCGACCGAACGGCCTGCCGACAGCGTCGATCCGAAACTGCTGGAGATTCTGGTCTGTCCGCTGACCAAGAGCGTGCTGGAATACGACGCCGCCAAGCAGGAACTGATCTCGCGCAAAGCGAAGCTCGCTTTTCCGATCCGCGACGGCATTCCGATCATGCTCGAGGAAGAAGCCCGCCGGCTCGACTGACAATTCGCCTTCGACAATTACAACCAAAACAAAATCAGGAAACGACTCATGATCAAGATCTGGGGCCGCAATACTTCGTCCAACGTGCAGAAGGCGATGTGGGCGGTCGGCGAATTGGGGCTGGAACACACCCGCCTCGACGTCGGCGGCGCCTTCGGCAAGACCAAGGAAGCGCCGTACCTGGCGATGAACCCGAATGCGCTGGTGCCGACACTTGAAGAAGAAGACGGCTTCACTTTGTGGGAATCCAATTCGATCACGCGCTATCTCGCCAGCAAGCACGACAAGGCGGGCGTGATCGAACCGAAGGATCTCAAACAGCGTGGCCTCGCGCACCAGTGGATGGACTGGCAGTTGTCGGTGGTGGGCCCGGCGATCACGCCCGCGTTCTGGGGCCTGATCCGCACGCCCGAGGACAAGCGCGATCACGCGGCGATCAAAACATCGCAAGAGAAGACGACCGAAGCGATGAAGATGCTCGACGCGCAACTGGCCAAGACGGAATACGTCGCCGGTCCGGCGTTCTCCTATGGCGACATTCCGGTCGGCGTCATGGCCTATCGTTACCGCCAGCTCGTGCCCGGCCGCCCCGCGACGCCGCATCTAGAGCGCTGGTTTGCCGCCATTTCCAAGCGCGAGGCGTTCCACGATCACGTCGGCAGTATTCCGCTGACCTGAGATCACCATGGGCAAAGAAGGGCGATGCCTCGGTCTGATCGGCGGTCTCGGGCCGGGCGCGACCGTTCATTACTATCGCGGCTTGCTCGCGGCTCATGAAAAACAGGGTCGCGTGCCGCGTCTGCTGATCGCGCACGCCGACGTCAACCGGGCGCGCGCCCTAGCCGAGGAGAAAAAGCTCGAGGATCTCGCCGTCTATCTGAACGGTCTGATCGAGAGCATGGCTGCGGGCGGCGCCGAAATGACGGCGATCGTGGCTGTCACGCCGCACGTCTGCGCCGCCGAACTTACCCGGATTTCTCCGCTGCCGCTGATCGACATGGTGTCTGAAGTTGCCGAGGCTATCCGCCTGCGCGGACTGAAGCGCGTCGCCCTGTTCGGCACGCGTACCACCGTCGCCTCCCGCATGTTCGGCCGCCTCGGCATCGACGTCGTCATGCCGAAGCCGGACGAGGTCGACTTTATCCATAGCGCCTATCTGGACGTCCTCTACGACCGCAGCACACCGGCGCTGATCGATCGCTTGCGCGAGCAGGCCCACACGCTCACGACCCGCGACGGCGCCGAGGCCGTGCTGCTCGCCGGCACCGATCTCTCGATGGTCTTGAACGAAAGCAACGCGGGCTTTCCCACGCTCGACTGCGCCCAGGTGCATATCGACGCGATCACGCGACGGTTGCTCGACTAAATTATAAAACCTCGCCGCGCAGCAGCTTCGGCACTTCGCCGGTGAAACCCGCCGCCTCGCGAATGAACACCTTCTTCAGCGCCGGCATGCGCTCGACCAGTCCGAGCCCGACGTCGCGCGCCAGCCGCAGCACGTCGTTGCTGTTGGAGAACAGCCGGTTCAGCCCGTCGGTGGCGACGCCCATGGTCATGGTGTCGAAGCGCCGCCAGCGCTGATAGCGCTCCAGCACATCCGGCGCGCCGATATCGAGCCCGAGCCGCGCGGCATCGGAGATCGCCTCGGCCAGCGCCGCGATATCGCGCAATCCCATGTTGAGGCCCTGCCCGGCGATCGGATGAATGACGTGCGCGGCGTCGCCGACCAAAGCGAGACGTTCACCGATGAACTCGCGCGCGGTGAACAGGCCGAGCGGAAAGGCGCGCCGTGGGCCGATGACTTCGAGATCGCCGAGATGCAGGCCGAAGCGTTTTTCCAGTTCGGCATGGAATTCTTCGTCGGGAAGCGCGACCATGCGTTCGGCCTCGCGCGCGGTTTCGGTCCACACGATCGACACGCGCTTGCCGGTCAGCGGCAGAATCGCGAACGGTCCGGCGGGCAGGAAGTGCTCCTCGGCGCGGCCGTTATGCTCACGTTCATGACCGACGGTCGTGACGATGGCCGACTGATCGTAATTCCAGCCGTGGCTGGCGATGCCGGCGGTTTCGCGGATCACGGAGCGCGCGCCGTCGGCGCCGACCAGCAGCCGCGCAGAAATTGTCTCGCCGTCCTTCAGCGTAACCTCGACGGCGTTCTTGCCGTGCTCAAAGCCGCTGACCGCGCCGGCGCGCAGATCGACGCCCAACTCCTTCGCCTTCGCCACCAGTGCATCGATCAGATGCCGGTTCTCGATCATGTGCGCGAACGGCTCGGACTCAACAAAATCGACGCCGCCGTTATGAGCACGGCGGCTATGCTCCACCTCGCCGCCGAACGTGAGGAAAGTCGGCCGCACTGCGTCGTCGAGCTTGGAGTCGGTCACCACCATGTCGAGGATCGGCTGCGCCTTGTCGGCGACCGCGTCCCAGACGCCGATCGCCTCGAACAGCCGGCGCGCGGCGGCGGCAATCGCTGAGGCGCGCGGGTCCTTCGATGACGCGGCCCCGAGCGCCGGATCGACCACCGTGACCGAGAACGCCTCACCCAGCCCCTGGCGCAAGGCGATGGCCAGCGCCAGGCCGGCAAAGCCGGCGCCGCCGATCGCCAGGTCCCATCGCTTGATTCGCTGTGCCGCCATTGGAATCTCTTGTTTGGGACCAGAAACCGGCCCCGGGGCCGTCGCCGCTATCCTAGTCCATTCAGGGACTTGGCGGGAGGCCGCGAAAAATTTGGCGCAAGGCGGGACATGGAACCGATATTAGACTAAAGTATTATCTGTCGCGGGATTTGTAGGGCCCGAATGCCGGGCCCTAGGTCCCAGCCGCCGATGGAGGGCAAGTCCATGGCAACTGAAACTCACCAGCAAGAGCAAGACACCGGCCTGAAGCAGACCATGATCTGGCTGGGCGCCATGATCGCGGGCGTCGTAGTGGTCGCGTATTTCTACATTTAGCGCCGCTTCGGCCGGCACCCATTTAGGTGCCGCATGGTGACGAGAGTAGCGGGCGGCAGAGCAACTGCCGCCCGAAAATTTTTGACCGCAAACAAGCGAGACGCGGATCGCGCGCGTCTTGACTTCGCACCGTTCCGCGGCGTCACTGGCGGCAGTCCGCAACGAAAGCGCAGCGACTTATGTCTTCCGCCGTCGCCGATCTCCTCAGCATCCTCGATCTCGAGGAGTTGGACCTCAACCTGTTCCGCGGCCGTTCGCCGCAAAGCGGCTGGCAACGGGTGTTCGGCGGCCAAGTGATCGGCCAGGCGCTGGTCGCCGCGGTGCGCACGGTCGACGCCAGCCGGCCACCGCATTCGATGCATGCCTACTTCCTGCTGCCGGGCGACCCCAAAGTGCCGATCATCTACGACGTCGACCGCATGCGCGACGGCGGCAGCTTCACCACGCGGCGCGTCACGGCGCGCCAGCACGGCCATCCGATTTTCTCGATGCTGGTGTCGTTCCACGGCGAAGAGGCGGGCCTCGATCATCAGGCGCCGATGCCGGATGTGCCGGGGCCGGAATCTTTGCCGAGCGAAGCCGAAGTGCGCGAGAAGGTGCTGCCGAGCATGCCCGATCCGGTGCGGCGCTATTACGAGCGCGAGCGGCCGATCGAATTGCGGCCGGTCGAGTTCGGCCGCTATCTCGGCAAGAAAATTCCCGACGGAAAATTCCATGTCTGGATGAAGACCACCGGCAAGTTGCCCGACGATCCGGCCATTCATCGCTGCGTCTTGGCCTATACCTCGGACATGGGACTACTCGACACCGCATTGGTGCCGCATGGCCGCACGCTGTTCGAGAAAGAGTTCATGGCGGCCAGCCTCGATCATGCGCTGTGGCTGCATCGGCCGTTCCGCGCCGACGAATGGCTGCTCTATGCGCAGGATTCGCCGAATCTACACGGCTCGCGCGGCTTCGCCCGCGGACTTATATTCAAGCAGGATGGCACGCTTGTCGCATCGGTGGCGCAGGAAGGCCTGGTCCGATTGCGGCGCACGCCGTAGCGCCAAGGCAATGAAACGATCGCTCGTTGCAGTATTCATCCTGACCGCGACGATGGCGGCAGCGTTAGCCGCTTCCGGCAAGGAGCCGCCGCCGGCCGGCGCCTTCGCGGGCGCACCGCCGCAATTGACCCGCTTCTCCACCGGCGAATTGGAACGCGGCTTCATGGCGCTGGCGTTCGGGTCCGACCTGCGCGTCGGCGCTCGCCCGCGCGGCATCCGCCGCTTCGACCGTCCCATCGTCGCGCGCGTGGTGGCGAGCGGCAGCGTCGATCGCAGCGCGGCGATGGCGCGCATCGTCGAGGAGTATGCCGCCAAGATTCCCAACTTGCATCTGAGCCTCGCCGCCGGCGAGGCCGACCTGGAAGTACGGCTGATCGACGAGAAGAGTTTCAAGTCGGCCTTGCGCACGGCATTCGGCGACCAGGTCACCAATGAGTTTGTCGCCCGCACCAATCCACAATGCATGACCAGCGTGAAGTCGAGCGCCGAAGGCGACATCCTGCGCTCGGTCTCGTTCATCATCGTCGACAAGGGCGACGAGGTCTTCTTCGACTGCGCCTATCACGAGCTGCTGCATGCCTTCGGCCTGTCCAATCACGACCAGCGCAATCCGTGGACCACGCTCAATCAGAAACGCATGGTCGGCTACCTATCGGTCTACGACCGGGCGCTGTTGACCGTGCTGTACAATCCGCGCATCAGGCCCGGCATGACCGCGGCGCAGGCGCGCGCGCTGCTGCCGGGCGTCATCAAGGAACTCGGCCTCGCCGAGCCAACCGCGAAACGCCGATAAATCGCTGGAAAACTACCCGCGGCCTTGCCGCCTCGCTCAGCCACGGCAATAAATCCGCTTAATCTTCGGCCCATCTGCCGATACGCTACGCCAGGGCGCCCGTTCCTTCCTTGCCGGGAAGTTTCAATTCAGGCGCCCGCGAAAGACACCGCCAGGAAGGACACCGCATGAAGCTGGTCATCGCCGTCATCAAACCGTTCAAGCTTGAAGAGGTCCGCGATTCCCTCACCCGCATCGGGGTGCACGGCATGACCGTGACCGAGGTCAAAGGCTTCGGCCGCCAGAAGGGCCACATGGAAATCTATCGCGGCGCCGAATACGCCGTGAACTTCCTGCCCAAACTGCGTATCGAATGCGCGGTTCCCAGCGAGCAGATCGACCAGGTCTTGGAAGCGATCATGTCATCCGCAAAGACCGGGCAAATTGGCGACGGGAAAATTCTCGTCACGCCGATCGAACGCGCCGTGCGCATCCGCACGGGCGAAACCGACGCCGACGCACTCTAAAAACAAATAACCGGGGGGAATTGAAATGACACGGGCACTCCGCCTTGCCGTGGCCGCATGCGCCGCGGTGACGACGCTGACGACATCCGCTTTTGCACAAACCGTTGCGCCGGCTGCCGCCGCCAAGATCGACGCTGCCGACACCGCATGGATGCTGGGCGCCACCGGGCTGGTCTTGATGATGACCATTCCGGGCTTGGCGCTGTTTTATGCCGGTATGGTGCGCAAGAAGAACGTGCTTGCCACCATGGCGCAATGCATGGCGGCGACGTTCCTGGTGTCGATGTTGTGGGCCTTTTTCGGTTACTCGCTCACCTTCACCGGCGATGGTCCCTACATCGGCACGCTTGACCGGATTTTCCTCAGCGGCATGACGCTGGATTCAATTTCGGCGCTGGCCAAAACCATCCCGGAAAGCCTGTTCATGATGTACCAGATGACCTTCGCGGTCATCACGGTCGCGCTGGTCGCAGGCTCGGTGGCGGATCGTTTGCGGTTCTCAGCCTTCCTGCTGTTCTGCGTGTTCTGGCTGGCGCTGGTCTATGTGCCGATCGCGCATTGGGTCTGGGGCGGCGGTTTCCTCGGCGCCTACGGCGTCGTCGATTTCGCCGGCGGTCTTGTCGTCCATCTCAATGCCGGCATCGCCGGATTGGTCGCGGCTTATGTCGTCGGTAAGCGCCGCGGTTACGGCAGCGAAAATCTCTCGCCGCACGATCTGACGCTCGCCGTGATCGGCACCGGTCTATTGTGGGTCGGCTGGTTCGGTTTCAACGGCGGCTCCGCGCTCGGAGCCAATTCGCGCGCGGCGATGGCGATCACCTCGACGCATCTCGCCGCCTGCGCCGGCGCCTTCACCTGGATGGCGCTGGAGTGGAGCCTGCGCGGCAAGCCGTCGGTGCTCGGCATGATCTCCGGCGCGGTCGCCGGTCTCGGCACCATCACGCCCGCGTCCGGCTTCGTGATGCCGATGCAGGCGATCCTGATCGGCTTGATCGCCGGCGGCGTTTGCTTCTGGGCCTGCACCTGGCTCAAGACCAAACTCGGCTATGACGACTCGCTCGACGTGTTCGGCGTGCATGGTGTCGGCGGCGTGACCGGGACCTTGCTGGCCGGTGTGTTCGCGGTCGGCGCACTCTCGGTGACACCCGAGATGCCCGGCGGCGTGTCCGGTTTGCTCGAAGGCAACCCGCAGCAGCTTCTGGCGCAGCTCTATGGCGTCGCCGTCACCTTGGTGTGGTCGGGCGGCATGACCTTCGTCATCCTCAAGGTGATCGGCCTCATGGTACCGCTGCGGGTGCGCCACGAGGACGAGATCATGGGCCTCGACGTCAGCCAGCACGGCGAAGCGCTGCAATAACGTCGTCCGGCGTCGAAAACTTAACAAAAACTTTCCGCGCCGGCAGGCTTGCTGGCGCGGAATGAATCATTTTCACGCAAATGCTTAAAGTTTGAGCAGGCCGTCCACGTCTTGGCTAGACTTTGGGCTTAGCCTCTTTACGGTATTCTGGTCCGGCCCTCGCCCACCGGATTCCACCCGTCGAATCAATTGGATAGGCGACCTGCCGGCAACTGGCACGGCGTTTGATTCTATCTGCGCGGTCATGCCTGCGAAGCAAGCTTCGAGGGCCCGGCTCAGTGAACCGCCCGCACTGCGTAACGTAAAACGGGCTCTCAAGCGGGGATCGAATCCATGAAAATCGTCATGGCCATCATTAAACCTTTCAAGCTCGACGAGGTTCGCGACGCTCTGACCTCCATCGGCGTGCAAGGGCTGACCGTTACCGAAGTTAAGGGTTACGGACGTCAGAAGGGTCACACGGAAATCTACCGTGGGGCCGAATACGCGGTGAGCTTCCTTCCGAAGATCAAGGTGGAAGTCGCTGTGGCATCCACTCAGGTCGACAAGGTGGTCGGCGCCATCACCGGTGCTGCGAAAACCGGACAGATCGGCGACGGCAAAATCTTCGTCTTCGGTTTGGATCACGCCGTGCGCATCCGCACCGGCGAGACCGACGCCGCGGCGCTTTAGTAACCCGCACAAACAATACGGATAGGAGTTAGACCATGACGTTGAAGAAATCCTCCCGTGCGGGACTCTTGGCACTCGCCTTGGGTATTCTGCTCGGTCTCTTTTTGAGCGTGGCGTCGTTCGACGCTTCCTACGCTCAAGCCCCGGCCACGCCACCAGCCGCCGCGGCGCCTGCCGCTCCGGCAGCCGCACCGGCTCCGGTGAAACTGGATACAGGCGACACCGCCTGGATGCTGACTTCGACAGCGCTCGTTCTGATGATGACCATTCCGGGTCTCGGACTGTTCTACGGCGGCATGGTGCGCAAGAAGAACGTGCTCGCCACGGTCATGCAGAGCTTCGCCATCACCTGCTTGGTGACGGTGCTGTGGATGATAGTCGGCTACTCATTGGCCTTCACCGAAGGAAGTATGAACGCCTACTTGGGCAGTTTCGATAAACTGTTCTTAGCCGGCGTCGGGGCAACGACGACGAATTCGCTCGCCGCAACGATCCCGGAAACGGTCTTCATCACCTTCCAGATGACCTTCGCCATCATCACCCCAGCCCTCATCGCCGGCGCCTTTGCCGAGCGCATGAAGTTCTCGGCCATGATGTGGTTCATGGGCCTGTGGTTGATCTTCGTCTACTGCCCGATCGCCCATTGGGTCTGGGGCGGCGGCTTCCTCGGTTCGGCTGGCGTACTCGACTTCGCCGGCGGCACCGTGGTGCATATCAACGCCGGTGTTGCCGGTCTGATGTGCGCGATCATCCTCGGCAAGCGTAAGGGTTACGGCACCACCAGCATGGCGCCGCATAACCTGACGTGGTCCTTCATCGGCGCCTCGCTGCTGTGGGTCGGCTGGTTCGGCTTCAACGCGGGCTCGGCAGTTGCCGCGAACGCGCTGGCCGGTGCTGCGATGATCAACACTCAGGTTGCGACCGCTGCTGCGGCGCTGGCCTGGATGTTCGCCGAATGGATGATCCACGGGAAGCCAAGCGTACTCGGCATCATCTCGGGCGCCGTTGCAGGCCTCGTAGCGGTCACTCCGGCTTCGGGCTTCGTGAATCCGACGGGTGCGCTGATCATCGGCATCGTTGCCGGCGGCGGTTGCTACGTCGCCGCGGTCCACATCAAGAAGATGCTCGGCTATGACGACTCGCTCGATGCCTTCGGCGTCCACGGCATTGGCGGCATCATCGGTGCGATTCTCACCGGTGTGTTCGCTGATGTTGCGGTCAACGAACTCGGCAAAGACGCCAGCGTCATGACCCAGATCTACGGTGTCGCGGTAACGGTGATCTACACCGCGGTTGCCACGGCCATCATCCTCTACGTCATCAAGGCGATCATCGGCCTACGGCCGAGCGATGCCGGCGAAGAGGAAGGCCTCGACATCACGCTGCACGGCGAAACCGTCCAGTAAGCATCACCCGGCGCCCGGTCCAGATCGGATCAGGCGCCGGCCAGCTGCGGTAGGGGCGGAAACCCGGCACTGTCCCTTCCGTTGAGGCCCTCGGTTCGCAAGAGCCGGGGGCCTCTCTTATTTTGGGGGCCTTTTTTGCCCCCAGACCCGGCGCAACCCCGCCAAACGGCGGGATAAAACGCCACCACCGCCCCGATGGTTAATCGGGTCTTAACCTCGACATCCCTATTGTGGCGGACCCTTGTATTGCGGGCCATCTCGCTCGCGTGCGCGAGCAATATCGTATAGCCGCATGCCCATGAAGACGGCCCAACGCGAAGCTTCCCCAACCCCTCCTCCGGCGGTCGACAGCCGGTCGCCGTTCGTGCGGCTGACCGAGCTCATCGCCGGCATCGAGCCGGGCAAGCCGGCCATCAATCTGTCGGTCGGCGAACCGCAGCATCCGATTCCGCCCTTCGTCGGCCCGACCATCGCCGCGCATTTGAATGAATTCGGCCGGTATCCTGCCAACAAGGGCATCGAGCCGTTCCGCAAGGCCGTCGCCGGCTGGCTTGGCCGCCGCTACAGACTGCCGCGGCCGGTCGATCCTGAGCATGAGGTGCTGGTGCTCAACGGCACCCGCGAGGGCCTGTTCCTCGCCGCTATCGCCGCGACGCGCTGGGTCGAGCCGCGCGCCGGCAAACCCGCGGTGCTGATCCCCAATCCGTTCTATGCCGCCTACAGCGCCGGCGCGCTCGCCGCCGGCTGCGAGCCGGTCTACATGCCGGCCACGCGCGAAAGCGGTTTCCTGCCCGATCTCGATGCGCTCGACGAGCCGCTGCTCAAGCGCACCGTCGCCTTCTACATCGCCTCACCGTCCAACCCGCAAGGCGCGGTCGCCGATCGTGCCTATCTCGAGAAGCTCGCGGGCCTCGCGCGCCGCTACGGCTTTCTGGTATTCGCCGACGAATGCTATTGCGAGATCTACAGCGAGCATCAGCCCGCCGGCATGCTGGAAGCCTCCGGCCGCGACTTCGCCAACGTCGTCGTGTTTCATTCGCTGTCGAAGCGCTCGAACCTGCCGGGCCTGCGCGTCGGCTTTGCCGCCGGCGACGCACGCTTCCTCCGCCAGTATCTCGAACTGCGCAACGTTGCCGCGCCGCAAGTGCCGGGACCGGCGCAACAGGTCGGCATCGCCGCCTATAACGACGAGGCGCATGTCGAAGAAAACCGCCGCATGTATTCCGCCAAGTTTGATCTCGCCGACCAGATCGTCGGCGACCGCTACGGTTACAAGCGTCCGGACGGCGGCTTCTTCCTCTGGCTCGATGTTTCGGAATTTGGCGGCAGCGAGATCGTGACCAAGCGGCTATGGCAAGAGGCCGGCGTGCGCGTCGTGCCCGGGCGCTATCTCGCGCGCGAGCAAGCCGACGGCAGCAATCCCGGCGCGGACTACATTCGCGTCGCCATGGTTCAGGACAGTGCGACAACGGCGGAGGCGCTGCATCGCCTCGTCGCCGTTCTCAAATGATGGGGCTTTAATGCCGGCTTCGGATCGCAGTCTCGATGTCGTCGCCTTTGTCTCGGAGCACTTCCGCGACATCATGCGCAGACGCTTGAGTGAAATCGCCGGACTGGCGCTGATCACGCTGGCGCTGCTCGGCGCCATCGCGCTCGCGACATGGTCGGTGCAGGACCCCTCGCTCAGCCACGCCACGCAACCGCCGATCCGCAATCTGCTCGGCTTCCCCGGCGCGATCTTTTCCGATCTGGCGATGCAGTTGCTCGGCCTCGCCGCCATGTTGCTGCTGCTGCCCGAAGCCATGCTCGGCTGGCGGCTGCTGTCGCACAAACCGTTCGGCGCCAAATGGCGCGGACTGGTCTGGATCGCCGCGACGATTTTTGCCGCGGGTTTTGCTTCGACGCTACCACGCTTCGGCTCCTGGCCGCTGCCGACCGGGCTCGGTGGCGTGTTCGGCGACGCGCTGGTGCAGTTGCCCACGTTTTTTGGCATTCCGCTCAACGGCTTCACTCTGTTGATTCTGGCGGTCATTTTCGCCATCGCCACCGTCGTCAGCTTCGTCATCGCCGCCGGCTGGTATTGGCGCCAGCCCGAGCCAGCGGCCACGCATGACGAGGATGAAGACGAAGAAGCCGAAGACAATGAGCGCGACCGCGCCTCCGCCTGGCTCGGCATGATCGAGCATGCGCTGCTGAGCTGGAAGTCGCGCTTTGTGCGGCTGTTCAAGCGCTCGCCGGCGCGGGCGCCGATGCGCGCCGCGCGGCCTGCCGCCGGCTCCCGCAACGAGCCACGCTTTGACGGCCATAACCGCGTCGCCGCGCCGCCGACGGCGCCCGACGATATCGAAGACGACTACGAGGAAGAGGCGCAGCCCGCGCCACGCCGCCGTGCGCCCGCCAAGGTGCCGGCGCGACGCGGCAGTGGCGGCTTCGTGCTGCCATCGCTCAACCTGCTGACCGCGCAGAAGGCGTCCGAGCGCACGACGATGTCGAAGGACGTCATTGACGCCAACGCCGTGGCGCTGGAAAGCGTGCTCAGCGATTTCGGCGTGCGCGGCGAAATCATCAATGCCCGCCCTGGCCCGGTCGTTACGCTCTACGAACTCGAGCCCGCGCCCGGCATCAAGTCGTCGCGCGTCATCGGCCTGTCGGACGATATCGCCCGCTCGATGAGCGCGGTGTCGGCCCGCGTCGCCGTCGTCTCGGGCCGCAATGCCATCGGCATCGAGCTGCCCAATCCGATCCGCGAGAAAGTCTACTTCCGCGAATTGCTGTCGACCAAGGATTACAACGAGAACGCCGCCAAGCTGCCGCTCTGCCTCGGCAAGACCATCGGCGGCGAACCGGTGATCGTCGATCTCGCGCGCATGCCGCATCTCTTGATCGCCGGCACCACCGGTTCCGGCAAATCGGTCGCCATCAACACCATGATTCTGTCGCTGGTCTATCGGCTCACGCCCGATCAGTGCCGGCTGATCATGGTCGATCCGAAGATGCTCGAACTCTCGGTCTATGACGGCATCCCGCATTTGCTGACGCCCGTCGTGACCGATCCGAAGAAGGCCGTCGTCGCGCTCAAATGGGCCGTGCGCGAGATGGAAGGCCGCTACAAAAAGATGTCGAAGCTCGGCGTGCGCAACATCGACGGCTACAACGCGCGCGTCGCCGAAGCGAAAGCGAAGGGTGAGCAGCTCACCCGCACCGTGCACACCGGCTACGACAAGGAATCCGGCCAGGCGATCTACGAGAAGGAAGAACTCGAGCTCGAAGCCCTGCCCTTCATCGTCGTCATCGTCGATGAAATGGCCGACCTGATGATGGTCGCCGGCAAGGACATCGAAGGCGCCATCCAGCGTCTGGCGCAGATGGCGCGCGCCGCCGGCATCCACGTCATCCTGGCGACGCAGCGTCCCTCGGTCGACGTCATCACCGGCACCATCAAGGCTAACTTCCCGACCCGCATCTCGTTCCAGGTCACCTCCAAGATCGACAGCCGCACCATTTTGGGCGAGCAGGGCGCCGAGCAACTGCTCGGCCAGGGCGACATGCTCTATATGGCGGGCGGCGGCCGCATCAGCCGCGTGCAC
>JANMSZ010000084.1:0-1698 GCA_031389925.1 Hyphomicrobiales bacterium
TGGCTCCACGGCTCGGGCGCGATCAACGTGTTGCTGGTCCAGACCGGCCAGATCACGTTCTGCTCGTCCATGCGGCCGATGATCGACGGCTTATGCAGATGCTGGTTCTCGGCGTCCACCACGATGTCGAAGCCCGACGGCGCGCGGATGCTGCGGCCAGCGAGCGCACCGCGCACCGCCTGCACGTCGGTGGTGCCGGCAGCCTGAACGCTTTGCGTCCAAAGCTGGAAGCCCAGCCAGCTTGCTTCCATCGGATCGTTGGTGGTCGCCAGTGGATTGCCGGTGAACTGCCGCCACTCGTCGATGAAAGCGTGGTTTTCGGGCGTGCCGAGCGTGTGCAGATAGGTCCAGGCCACCATGTGACCGATCAGATTGCGTTCGGACAGCGCCGGCATTTCGGCTTCGCCGAGCGACAGGCTCATCACCGGCAGGCCGTTGGCGTCGAGGCCCTGGCGCGCGCGCTCGCGGAAGAAATGCACGTTGGCGTCGCCGGACAGCGTCGCGATGATGCAACCGTCGCGCCCGGCGAACTTGCGGATCTCGTGCACCTTCTCGGCCCAGTTTCTCTGGCCGAACGGCGTGTACATTTCCGCCACCGCGTCGTCCCCGATGCCCTGGCTCAAGAGATAATTGCGGATGATGGCGTTGGTGGTGCGCGGATAGACGTAATCGGTGCCGACCAGGAAGAAGCGCCGGCGTCCGAGCGCCAGCAGATGATCGACCGCCGGCAGCGCCTGCTGGCGCGGCGTGGCGCCGGTGTAGACAACGTTGGGCGACTGCTCCTCGCCCTCGTATTGGCTCGGATAAAACAGCAGGCCGTTGTGCTCGGCCAGCACCGGCAACACCTGCTTGCGCGACGCCGAGGTCCAGCAGCCGAAAATCGCTGCGACCTTGTGCTCGCGCAGCAGCGTGCGCGCCTGGTCGGCGTAGGCCGCGGTGTCGGAGCGCGGGTCCATGATCACGGCTTCGACCGGGCGGCCAAGCAAGCCGCCTTGTCTGTTCAGCTTCTCGATCAGCATCACCAGGAGCTGCTGCAGCGGGCGCTCGCTGGCCGTGAGCGTGCCGGACAACGAATGCAGGATGCCGACCTTGATCGAACCGTGGTCGAGATCGGAGAAATAGCGGCTGACCGAACTCGCCAGCGAGTCGGCGCGCCCGATCAGATCCTCGGCGGTCGACAGCACGGCATCGCCCGCGCTGGCGACGTCGGTGACGACGGCGCGAATGCCCGGCAGCGTCTCGCTGACTTTGGCCGCCACCTTCATCGCCTCGGTGCCGATGCGGTCGAGCTGCAGCACCTGCTGCTCGATGATGACGTTGATGTTCTCGTTGACGCCGCCCATGTCGGCGACGCTGCGGTCGACGGCGAGGATCGCCTGCGCGGTATCGTTGACCGCCTGCTGGATGCCGTGGATCTGCGCGCTGACGTCCTCGGTCGCCTTGGCGGTGCGGCGCGACAGTTCTTTGACTTCGGCGGCGACCACGGCGAAGCCGCGACCGGATTCGCCGGCGCGCGCCGCCTCGATAGTGGCGTTGAGCGCCAGCAGCGACGTCTGTCCGGCAATGGCGTGGATGAGCTTGATGACTTCCTCGATGCGCTGCGCGGCGCCGGCCAGCGTCTTCATCGTCGCGTCGGCGCGCGCCAGCTCGGTGGTGGTGCGCTTGGTGGCGGCGCGGGCGTCGTCGATCTGCTGCGCA
>JANMSZ010000011.1:0-5061 GCA_031389925.1 Hyphomicrobiales bacterium
GTCCTTGACGAAGCCATTGACGACCAAGGCGGTCGCCTCTTCCGCCGACATGCCGCGCTGGCGGCAGTAGAACAGCATGTCCTCGGATATTTTCGAGGTCGACGCTTCGTGCTCGAACACCGCCGACGAGTTCTTGGCTTCAATGTAAGTCACGGTATGCGCGCCGCACTGATCGCCGATCAGCAGCGAGTCGCAATTCGTGAAGTTGCGCGCGTTGGTCGCCTTGCGATGCGCCGTGACCAAGCCGCGATAGGTGTTGTTCGACTTGCCGGCCGAGATGCCCTTGGAGATGATGCGGCTGGTCGTGTTCTTGCCCAAGTGAATCATCTTGGTGCCGCTGTCGACCTGCTGGCGGCCGTTCGAGATCGCGATCGAGTAAAACTCGCCGCGTGAATTATCGCCGCGCAGGATGCAGCTCGGATATTTCCAGGTGATGGCCGAACCGGTCTCGACCTGGGTCCAGGAGATCTTCGAGTTCTTGCCGCGGCAGTCGCCGCGCTTGGTGACGAAGTTGAAGATACCGCCTTTGCCGTCGGCGTCGCCGGGATACCAGTTCTGCACCGTCGAGTATTTGATCTCGGCGTCGTCATGCGTGACCAGTTCGACGACGGCGGCGTGCAACTGGTTCTCGTCGCGCATCGGCGCGGTGCAGCCTTCGAGATAGGACACGTAGGCGCCCTTATCGCAGATGATCAGCGTGCGCTCGAACTGGCCGGTGTTGGCCTCGTTGATGCGGAAGTACGTCGACAGCTCCATCGGGCAGCGCACGCCCGGCGGCACGTAGACGAACGAGCCGTCGGAGAACACCGCCGAATTCAGCGTCGCGAAATAGTTGTCGGTGACCGGCACCACGGAGCCGAGATATTTCTTCACCAGGTCCGGATGTTCCTGGATCGCTTCCGACATCGGCATGAAGATCACGCCGGCGCGCTTGAGCTCGGCCTTGAAGGTGGTGGCAACCGACACAGAGTCGAACACGGCGTCGACCGCGACGCGGCGCTCGCCTTCAGGACGCACGACGCCGGCCAGCAATTCCTGCTCGGCCAGCGGAATGCCGAGCTTCTTATAGGTCTCGAGGATTTGCGGATCGACCTCGTCGAGCGAGGCCAGCTTCTTCTTGGGCTGCGAGAAGTAATAGGCGTTCTGGTAATCGATTTTGGGATAGTCGACGCGCGCCCAAGTCGGCTCGCGCATGGTCAGCCAGCGGCGATAGGCGTCGAGACGCCACTCCAGCATCCACGCCGGCTCGTTCTTCTTGGCCGAGATGTAGCGGACAGTGTCTTCCGATAGCCCGATCGGGGCCTTCTCGGATTCGATATCGGTGACGAAGCCGTATTTGTATTGGTCAACGTCAATTCGGCGGACCTGCTCGACGGTCTCTTGTACGGCCGGCATTCTTCCCTCCGTGCGGTTTCAAGGACCGCGGGTTGGATTAGTCGGTTATGGTCGGTTCGCTTGTCGCGTTGCGATCATTCCTTTTGGGCGCCGCTTTATGCGGCAGTCGCATGCTTCTTAAGTAGTGACGAAATCACGGTATTCCAAGCATTTAGCAGGGTGTTCACGTCGTCTTGCGTGGTGCTCCAGCCAAGGCTGAGGCGCAGCGCGCCGGAGGTGAGATCAGCGTCCGCGCCCATCGCGGTCAGTACGTGCGAGGCCTGTACGCGGCCCGACGAACAGGCGGAACCTGACGACAAAGCTATACCGCTGAGATCGAAGGCGATTATCGCGGTCTCGGCTTTAATGCCAGGCACGGCAACGAGCGTCGTATTCGGCAGCCGTGGCGCCAAAAACCGCGGATTGGCGCCGAAAATCACCGCCTCGGGCGTCGCCGCCTTGATCCCGGCTTCCAGCATGTCGCGCAGTTGCGCCATGCGCACAGCGTCCGCCTGCCTTGCGCCGCCCGCAGCGGCGCAGGCCGCGCCGAAACCGGCAATGGCAGCAACGTTTTCCGTGCCGGCGCGCAAACCGCGCTCCTGGCCGCCGCCGGTGATCATCGGCGCGGCGATATGGATGTCACCGCGGCGAATGAGCGCGCCGACGCCCTGCGGGCCGCCGAGCTTGTGCGCCGAGAGGCTGAGGAGATCCGCGCCCAGCGCCTCGATGTCGCAATCGATCCGTCCGGCGCCCTGGACCGCGTCGACATGCAGCAGACCATGGGCCTCGTGGACGATAGACGCGATCTCGGCGATCGGCTGGATCACGCCGGTTTCGTTATTGGCGAGCATCACTGAAACAAGCGGACGCTCGGTCAGAGCAAGGGCACGTCTAAGAGCATGAAGGTCCAGCAAACCCGCATTGGTTACTGTTAGTTCCTCGACCGTGCCGGCCGGGAAACGCCCGCCGCTGCGCACCGAAGGGTGCTCGATCGCCGACACTAACAGCCTGTCCCGTAAGGCTTTTTCGCCCGCCACCTGAAGCGCCGGCGTCAGCGCCAGCATATTGGCTTCGGTGGCGCCGGACGTGAAAATCACGTTTTTGGCTTCCGCACCGGCCAAA
The DNA here is from genome assembly GCA_031389925.1 of Hyphomicrobiales bacterium. Taxonomy (GTDB): domain Bacteria; phylum Pseudomonadota; class Alphaproteobacteria; order Rhizobiales; family Xanthobacteraceae; genus Pseudolabrys. The sequence continues at coordinate 2,497 of JANMSZ010000011.1, forward strand.
GCGGCGACCTTTTGCCGTGCAATCTCAATGATTTGGCGCGCGGCGCGGCCTTCGGCATGCACCGACGACGCGTTGCCGGTCAGCGCCAGCGCCGCCACCATCGCCTCGCGCGCCTCCGGACGCAGCGGCGCCGTGGCATTCCAGTCGAAATATGCGCGCTCTGGCATAGTTGCCCGTGAGTACCTAGTTACCGTTTCGGCCCCCGAACGACCAAAAAGCTTGCTTTTTGCCCTGGGGGTCGTGGTAGAAACCGCCATTCACCGGCCAGCTTATAGCTCTAGTTGGCCCGGAGAACAGCCGAAATCATATAATTAGAATAATTCTAAACTAGCGCTCGGCTGACCTTCGGCGGGACGCTAAACACCACCGCCGCCGCGATCGCTCCGCGCGGCCAAACGACAAGAGCGCGAAAAGCGCGCAAACACCCGGTTCGAGGTCGACAGCCATGCCTGAAGTCATTTTCACCGGTCCCGCAGGTCGGATTGAGGGGCGGTATCATCCCGCCCGCCAGAAGAACGCGCCGATCGCGATTATCCTGCATCCGCACCCGCAGTTCGGCGGGACGATGAACCATCAGATCATCTACCAGATGTACTACGCCTTCGTGCATCGCGGCTTCTCGGCGCTGCGCTTCAACTTCCGCGGCGTCGGCCGCTCGCAGGGCTCGTTTGACCACGGCACCGGCGAATTGTCGGATGCCGCAGCCGCGCTCGACTGGGCGCAGACCATCAACCCCGAGGCAAAGAGCTGCTGGATCGCCGGCTTCTCGTTCGGCGCCTGGATCGGCATGCAGTTGCTGATGCGCCGCCCGGAGATCGAAGGTTTCATCTCGATCTGCCCGCCCGCCAACCTCTACGATTTCTCGTTCCTGGCGCCCTGCCCGTCGTCTGGGCTGATCATTCACGGCGACAAGGATGCCGTGGTGCCGGCCAAGGACGTCAACACGCTGGTCGAGAAGCTCAAGACGCAAAAGGGCATCGTGATCGAGCAGAAGGTCATCCCCGGCGCCAACCACTTCTTCGACGGCAAAGTGGACACGCTACTGACTTCGATCGCCGCCTATCTCGACAAGCGCCTCAAGACCGAGCGCAAGCCGGCAGCGTAATTTTACGGCCGCGCGACAACGCCGCCGCGCGTCGGCTGCGCGACGCCGGTGGTCTGCGGATAGGTGATCGGCAGGTCGTTGAGCGTGCGCACCGCCAGATAAGCGAAGGCCTGCGCCTCGATCGACTGCGACGACCAGCCGACGGCGTCGGCAGTCTCCACCGTTGCCGGCTTGAGCCGCTCCGCCAGCATGCGCATCAGCGTCGGATTGCGCGCGCCACCGCCGGCCACGATCCAAGCCTTTGGCGGCTCCGGCATGTGGCGCACCACACGCGCAACCGATGCCGCGGTCAGCGCCGATAAGGTCGCAGCGCCATTCTCGATCGAGAAGTCCGGCAGGCCGATATTGGCGAAGGCGAAAGCGTTGCGATCCAGCGACTTCGGGCACGGCAAATCGAAAAACTCGTGCGCCAGCACGTTCTCGACAAATTTTTCGTCGGCAGTGCCGCGCGAGGCCTGGTCGCCATCGCGGTCGAGCGGTGCGCCGGTGCGCGCGCGCATGAAATCGTCGATCAGCGCGTTGCCCGGTCCGGTATCGCAGGCGACCGGATCGCCGCCATTGACGAACGTGACATTGGCGACACCGCCGACATTGAGCACGGCGATCGGATGCGGATGATCGAGATCGCGCGCCAGCGCCTGATGAAACACCGGCACCAGCGGCGCGCCCTGCCCGCCGGCGGCGACATCGGCGGCCCGGAAATCATAGGCCACCGCCATGCCGAGGCGCTTGGCGAGCGCAGGTCCGTCGCCGATCTGCACGGTGAGCCGCGCGGCCGGCCGGTGGGTCACGGTCTGGCCGTGAAAGCCGACGATCGCAATGGTTGCTTGATTGATGCGTTCGCTGGCGAGAAATTCCTCGACGGCTTCGGCATGAACGCGCGTGACGAAGGCGTCGGCCTCGGCCAAGACGCCCGGCCGCGACCAGCGGTCCTTCAAACGGGCGCCCTCTTCCAGCGCCGCCCGCAACAAGGCCCGCTCGTCGTCCGAATAGGGCCGGTAGCCGGTCGGCCCCAGCGCGGCGATGCGCTCGCCGTCGGTCTCGATCAGCGCCACATCGACGCCATCGAGCGAGGTCCCGCTCATCAGCCCTATGGCCCGCATTACGCCCAAAGCCCCGCCCCCTTTTCCTTTACGCCGGACCTGTTACACCACCGGCGGCCAGACCGCGACAAGAGTCCCATTTATGAGCGCCTATAAGTCCGATTTCCTTAACATTCTTGCCGAGCGCGGCTTCATCCACCAGGTGTCGGAACCCGACGTCTTGGACGCGCGCGCCGTGGCTGGCCCGATCACCGCCTATATCGGCTTCGACTGCACCGCGGCCTCGCTCCACGTCGGCTCGCTGCTGCCGATCATGATGCTGTATTGGCTGCAGCAGACCGGGCATCGGCCGATCGCGCTGATGGGCGGCGGCACCACGCGGGTCGGCGATCCCTCCGGCAAGGACGAGAGCCGCCG
>JANMSZ010000138.1:0-2022 GCA_031389925.1 Hyphomicrobiales bacterium
CGCTCGGCGAGGTCTCCCAGGCGGTCAACTCGACGCTCGACCTCGAACAGGTGCTCACCACCATCGTCGGGCGCGCGGTGCAGCTCTCGCGCACCGACGCCGGCGCGATCTACGTGTTCGACGAGGCGCGGCAGGAGTTCAAGCTTCGCGCCACCTACGGCATGAGCGACGAGATGATCATCGCCCTCACCGACCGGCACATCGGCACGGGCGACGCGCATATCGGACCGGCGGCGACGCAAAGAAAGCCGATCCAGGTGCCGGATGTCTCGCTTGAGCCGCCCGGGCCGGTCAACGAAATCAATCTGCGCGAGGGCTACCGTGCGCTCCTGATCGTGCCGCTGCTGCGGCCGGACCATATCGTCGGCGCGCTGGTGGTGCGGCGCAAGGAGCCGGGCGAGTTTCCGCAGTCGACCATCGATCTGCTGGAAACCTTCGCCGACCAGTCGGTGGTGGCGATCCAGAACGCGAACCTGTTCCACGAGATCGAGGAAAAGGGCAAGCAGCTCGCCGTCGCGAGCCAGCACAAGTCGCAGTTCCTCGCCAACATGAGCCACGAGTTGCGCACGCCGCTCAACGCGATCCTCGGCTACACCGAGCTGATCCTCGACGGCATCTATGGCGATACGCCGGAAAAGGCGCAGGCCGTGCTCAAGCGCGTCGAAAGCAACGGCCGCCACCTGCTCGGCCTGATCAACGACGTGCTCGATCTGTCGAAGATCGAAGCCGGCCAGCTCACGCTCACCCTCACCGACTATTCGATGAAGGACGTGCTGTACAACGTGTTCAGCGCGGTCGAGCCGCTGGCCAACGACAAGAAGCTCGGCTTCAAGGTGGATGCGCAGCCGGACATGCCGAAGGGGCACGGCGACGAGCGAAGGCTCACGCAGGTGGTGCTCAACCTCGTCGGCAACGCCATCAAATTCAGCGATCAGGGCGAGGTCGTCATCAAGGCGACCTCGACCAACGGCGCGTTTACGGTCGCTGTACAGGACAACGGCCCCGGTATCTCAAAAGCAGACCAGGGCAAGATCTTCGAAGAATTCCAGCAGGCCGATAATTCCGCCACCAAGAAGAAGGGCGGCACTGGATTGGGCCTTTCGATCTCGCGGCGCATCGTCGAGATGCATGGCGGCAAGCTCTGGGTCGAATCGGAACTGGGCAAGGGCTCGGTGTTCTCCTTCACGCTGCCGGTGCAGGTGGAGGCGCAGGACAAGCCATGAGAACGCAGGTTGCGAAAAACGTTTCAATCAAAAGCTGACAGGGCTGACATGGCACGCATTCTCGTTGTCGAAGACCAAGAGGACAATCGCCAGATCCTGCGCGATCTGCTGGCCAGCGTCGGCCACGACATGGTCGAGGCGCACGACGGCCAGGCGGCGCTCGATGCCGTCGCCCGCCAGCGGCCCGACCTGATCCTGATGGACATCCAGCTTCCGATCATGGACGGCTACGAAGCCACCCGCCGCATCAAGGCCATGCCGGAATACAAAAGCATCCCGATCATCGTCGTGACTTCGTATGCGCTGTCCGGCGACGAGGGCAAGGCGCGCGCCGCCGGCTGCGACGCCTACGTCACCAAGCCGTACAGTCCCCGCCAGTTGCTGGCGAAGGTCAATGAGTACCTGCCCAAGTAGCATGCACAGTCCGCCGCGCATCCTGATCGTCGACGACAACGAGACCAACCGCGACATCCTCATGGCGCGGCTCGGCCCGCAGGGCTACGACCTAAAGCAGGCCGCCGACGGCGAGGAGGCGCTCGCCGCCGCCAAGGAGCTGCTGCCCGACCTGATCCTGCTCGACATCATGATGCCGAAGATCGACGGCATCGAAGTCTGCAAGCGGATCAAGGCCGACGCGACGATGCCGTTCACGCCGATCATCCTGTGCACCGCCAAGGCCGACTCCAAGGACGTGGTCGCCGGGCTCGAAGCCGGCGCCGACGAATACCTCACCAAGCCGATCGACCAGACTGCGCTGGTGGCGCGGGTGAAGTCGGTGCTGCGCTTGAAGCAGCTGCAC
>JANMSZ010000186.1:0-7674 GCA_031389925.1 Hyphomicrobiales bacterium
ACCGCGCGCATCGGCATGTGGGGCGTCAGCCTCGGCGGCTATTACGCGCCGCGCGCCGCGGCCTTCGACAAACGCATCAAGGCCTGCATCGCGCTCGGCGGGCCGTTCGACTTCGGCGCCGCCTTCGACTCCTTGCCCGACCTGACGCGCGAAACCTTCCGCATCCGCAGCCATGCCAAGACCGCCGATGAGGCGCGCCAGAACGCCCAGACGCTGACGCTGGTCGATATCGCGCAGAACATCACTTGTCCGATTTTCATCGTGAATGGGCGGCACGACCGCGTCATCCCGCCCGCCGACGCCGAGCGGCTGGCGCGCGAGGTCAAAGGCCCCGTGGTGCTGATGATGATCGAGGACGGCAACCACATCGCCAACAACCGCGCCTACCGCTGGCGTTCGCAGAGCGCGGATTGGATGAAGGAGCAGCTGGGGTAGGTTGATCGGCCCGCAAGAAACGTTAGGGTGCGCGCGACATTCCCCGGGAGACACTGATGCCCTCGACCCTGCTCGATTCCGCCGTATTCCGCGACATTTTCACCACGCCCGCGATGCGCAACGTGTTCTCCGACGAGAACCGGGTGCAGAAATATCTCGATTTCGAGGCCGCGCTGGCCCGCGCCCAGGCCAAACTCAAGATCATTCCGCAGGAAGCCTGCGACGAGATCGTCAAGCACTGCACCGCCGACAAAATCGACATGGCGAAACTCAAGGAGGCCACCGAGCGCATCGGCTATCCGGTGCTCCCTGTGGTCCAGCAGCTCGTGAAGCTGTGCAAGGACGGCCTCGGCGAATGGTCGCATTGGGGCGCCACCACCCAGGACATCACCGACACCGCCACCGTCATGGTGCTGCGCGAGGCGCTGGACATCGTCGAGAAGGAAATCGACGGTATTTCCGACGCGCTCGCCGAGTTGGCGAAAAAGTACCGCGACACGCCGATGGCCGGGCGCAGCAACCTGCAGCAGGCGGTGCCGATCACCTTCGGCTACAAGATGGCGACCATGCTCGCCGGTTTCGAGCGCCACAAGCAGCGGCTGAACGAACTGAGGAAGCGCCTGCTGGTCGTCGAATTTGGCGGCGCCGCAGGCACGCTGTCCTCGCTCGGCAAAGACGGCCTGAAGTGCCAGGAAGAACTCGCCAAGGAGCTCAAGCTCGGCCAGCCGGTCGCCACCTGGCACACCGTGCGCGACACCATCGCCGAGGTCGGCTGCTTCCTCGGGCTCGTCACCGGCTCGTGCGGCAAGATCGCCTTCGACGTGAAGCTCTTGATGCAGACCGAAGTCGAGGAAGTCTACGAGCCGTTCCACGAAGGCCGCGGCTCTTCGTCGACCATGCCGCAGAAGCGCAACCCGATTTCGTCTGTCTACATCACGGCGCAGACCGCGATCGTGAAGCAGATGGTCGCCGCGCTGCTCGAAGCGATGATCGAGGATCACGAGCGCGCCACCGGCCCGTGGGAAATCGAATGGATCGTGCTGCCGGAGATTTTCATGCTGACCGCCGGCGCGCTGGCGCAGACCAAGTTCGTGGTCAGCGGCCTGCAGGTCAATGAGAAGAAGATGCGCGAGAACATCGACATCACCAAAGGTCTGGTCATGTCGGAAGCGGTGATGATGGGGCTCGGGCCGACGCTCGGCCGCAACAAGGCGCATGACATGGTCTATGACGTGTGCCGCCTGGTGGTGAAGACCGGCCGGCCGCTCATCGATCTGCTCGTCGAAGACAAGGAAATCAGCAAGCACGCCACCCGCGCCCAACTGGAGAAGATGGTCGATCCGGCCAATTATCTCGGCGTCGCCGGCGAGATGGTCGACCGCGTGCTGGCGGCGAGGAAGAAGAGCTAAGTCGCCTTCGGCATCGTCCGCCGGATGGCGACGGCAACGACCAGCGTCAATGCGCCGATCAGCACGAACAGTTGCGGCACGCTGACGCCGAGATGCTGCAACAGCGCCACCAGAACCGTGCCGCCGGTCATGAAGGCGGCGTTGAGCACGTTGACGGCGGCGACCGTGCGGGCGCGGTAGTCGGCGCCGGACCAAGCCTGCACCGCGGCGAAGGCCGGCACGATGAACAGCCCGCCGGCAATGGCGAGGCCCGCCAGGTCGATGGCAACGTGAATGCCGAGCGCCGACGAAAACACCAGCCCGGGCGTTTGCGGCGCCGTCGCGGCGCCAAGCCCCAGCGTCGCAAAGCCGATATCGAGCGCGAACAGGCCGAGCAGCACCGCGCCCGCCAGCGTCGTGTTGAGCACGATGCGGCCGCGCGCGATCATCGCCGCTAGAGCCGAGCCGACGCCGACCGCGATCGAGAACAATGCGAGATAGGCGGTGACGGTGTCCTCGTTGCCGCCGATCAGCGTCTTGATGAGCGGCGGCAGCAGCGACAGCACGACGATACCGACCAGCCAGAACCAGCTCGTCACCATCGCGCCCCACCACAGCCTGAAGTCGGCGCGCAGATGGCGGATCATCGCCACCGTCGACTTGGCGATGTTGCGGGAAACCTTGAGCTGCGGCGCGCCTTCGCCGGTCGGCGGGATGAACAGGCTGGCCATCCAACAGGCGATGGCGAACCCCATCACCAGCAAGACGAAGCTCTTGCTGTCGCCGCCGCGCGCGGCCAGGCCGCCGACGATGGTGCCGGTGAGAATGGCGACGAAGGTCGCACCTTCGATCAGCGCATTGGCGGTCGGCAATTGCTCGCGCCGCAAATGGTCCGGCAGGATGCCGTATTTCAGCGGGCCGAACAGCGCGGCGATCATGCCGAAGCCCGCCAGCGCGACGAACAGAATCGGAATGGACTGGCGCCAGTAACCGACCGCCGCCAGAACGGCGATGAAGATCTCGGCGAACTTCAGCGTCCGCGCCACGCGCGCCTTGTCGTAGCGGTCGGCCAGTTCGCCGCCCAGCGCCGAGAGGAAGAAATAGGGCGCGATGAAAATCGCGCTGGCGATCGTGATCAGCGCCTCGCTGCCGGCGCCGGTGCTGCCGAACAGAATGAGGAAGACCAGCGCGGTCTTGAGAAAATTGTCGTTAAAGGCCGCGAAAAACTGGCACCAAAAAAGAGGGGCAAAGCGTCGCGACAGCATGAGGGGAAGCGGCATGCCCCTCCATATCACAAAGTTCCACCGGAACAGGCCGCCCTAGGCCCACAAAAAAATGGGGCGGCCTTCTGGCCGCCCTAAGGCAAAGCTACCGAAACGCTCAGGAATTACTGGTGACGGAAATTACGGACGGGCTTGGCTTCTTCCTCGGATTGCAGGGCCACGGCACCCAGGGCAAAACCCAAACTGATGGCGATGACGACGGTGAACAGCGATATCCACATGGCGTAGCCCTCTCGTTGGCGCGATTGGCGCGCGGGAAGTCTGGACGGAAAAACGCCCGGAACCCGATTCCGTTCCCGACATTTTTCGCCGGCCCGAAAATTTTGGTGAGGTTTGGATGTGCTCAAATGCTAAAAATTAAGCACAAATCAAGCCGTTGGGAACTTCTACGAACTCAGCCGGATCGATGACTGCAGATCGGCCAGCAAAATGCGGAGGTCAAGTTCCCGGAACTCCAGATACATCTTGCGCAGCCAGCGTTGCAGCTCGATGTGCGTGTCGATGGGAATGTTGCGCGCATTGGCGAGTTGCTCTTCGGCGAACGAGAACGGCGGCGTCTCGATATACTTGCGCAAGCCCGGCGCCAGCACGGAAAACCGCAATTGCGCGGTGCCGCCGGTCGCGACCGGGTATCGCTCGCGATGCTGCGCGGCCCCCAGCAGTTCGTTGTGCACCGGCGTCAGCGTCAGTTGCGGCATCCGGGTGCGCAGCCGTTCATAAGCTTCGACCGACGTGCTGTCCGGCGTGGCCATGAACAGAACCGACGGCGCGATATTGCGGCGTCGCGCTTCCTCGGCAAAGCCGATGCGTTGCGCCAGGGCGAAGAACGCTTCGAACCGCTCGTGACCGAGATCGACGATCTTAACGGCGTCGTCGTCCGCGACCAGACGATCGAACAGCGCCATCTCGCCGCGGATCTCGCCGATTTCCGCAACCGCCGTGTGCTCCGGCGCGAATTTCGCCAGCGTGCCTTCGCCGGAATTGAGATCGAAGGCCGCCACTTCGCGGCCCTCGTGAATATAAAAATCCGTCAGCAGCCGCGCCAGCAGCGTCTTGCCGACGCGGGGCCGCGGCGAAGCAATGACAGTGATTGAAGTGCGGAACGACATCGGTTTACCGGACGCCGCCCGCGCGCAAGCGCAACAGGCGAAGGATCAGCCCGGCGATCAGCCGGCTGCTTGGCGAACGTTGCTTTCCATTTTCGGCGAGACCAGATCGACCAGCTTCACCCGGTCGAACTCGCCCCAGACATTGCCGAGCCAATGGCGCACGTAGCCGCGCAAAACGAAGGAATAATTGGCCGCGTCGCCCTTGCCGTTCTTGTTGGCGACGAACGACACATAGGGAACGCCGGCGACTTCCACCTGCTCGCAAGCCATCTCGTTGAGCTTGGGGATGGTGATCTCCTCGGCGCGCTTGATCTTCTTGAAATAGGAATCGTAGGTCGCCGGATCCCATTCGAAGAAATTGGTGTCGTTGATGTGGTTCTTCACCAGGAAGTAGCTGGCGTCGCCGACAAACTTGGAGGTCTCGGCGATTTCCTCAAGCGAGGCGATCGAGGGTCCTAGAATGTGGAACACGGCGAAGGTGATCTGGCCCTTCTTGGCCGAGTCGATGAAGCCGATGTCGTTGAGCGCCTGCAGCGTCGACGACAGCAGGCCGGCGCGGATATCGATCACCGTGACCTTGGCTTCGGCGCTGCCGAGCGTGTCGAAGATCTTCATCTGGTCGGGGATCTGCGTGACGTCCACGACTTCGGTGATGGTGGGATGAAAGCGCTTGAGCGTGCCGCGCGGCGACTCGGTGTCGAAAGCGCGCGTCGGCGTCTGATGAGCGCCGAAATAATCGAGCAAGGTCCGCGCGACCGTGGTTTTACCGACGCCGCCTTTATCCGCACCGACGAGAATGACTGCTGGTTTGGCCATAAGCACCGCTCACCAAAATTGCATGAAAACGCCGTGATATGACGGCTTCGCGTTACCTTACTACGTCATAGACAGGCCCGAATGACAGGACTTTTCTTTGACAAGATGGTGGCCGCGCCGTGTCGCGGCACCGTGTCATAAAATTACGTTACGATTTCAACTGTTTGGCCGACGCCGTGAGGCCTTGTAGAAACGCATGGCGATTGTTTTTGAAAAATTTCGCGCGGGGCTTCTGCAGCCCGCCTTCGCCAAGGCTTGGGCGCGGCAGCCTTCGCACGAGGGGGCTTGCCGAGCCGTAGCTCGCGGAGCGAGCGAAGGCTGGTGCCGACGGAGGGATTTGAACCCCCGACCACCCGCTTACGAAGCGGATGCTCTACCACTGAGCTACGTCGGCTAATGCGCTTAAAAAGCTGCGCCACTACTATCGGCGTCGTCCACCCTTGGCAAGCAATACACCCGCTCCGGCACTACCGGAACAGTTGCAGCAGCCGCTGCCAGGCGTCCTTGGGCGGTGGCGAGGTCGGTTCCGGCACCGGATCGACGTCCAGGCCGGGATTGAGGCCCGAATCGTGGCCGGGATCGTCCGGCGCGTGCACCAGCGGAATGACCGCTTCGACCGGTTTGGCCACAGGCTTGGTTTTTGAGGCCGCGGCGGCTTTGGCCACCTTGCGCAGCGGCGGTTCCGGGGCGGGCTCGGGCTCTGCCGCTGGCTCGGGCGGCGGCGGCTCGACCGGAGCGGGCGCTTCGGCAAATTCGATCACCGGCCGGCTAACGCCGAGTTCGGCCAGCGGCACTTTCCAGGCAAAGCCATCCAGCCGCCCGTTGGGCGACACCGGCAGCCAGCGGTCCGACACCACGCCATCCGCCGTCCACACCGGATCGCCGGCGGCGCGCATGGCGCGCGCCATCCACTCGCGCACGCGGCCTTCGTCGCCGTGCTCGGCCGCTTCGATCTGCGCCATCAAGGTGGCGACGCGGCGGGTCGGCGCCGACAGATAGGGCGCGAGCGCCGCGCGCGCGGCGCCGAATTCCTGCGCCTCGAGCGCGGCACGCGCCACCGCGAGTGCGCCCTCGAGCTGGCCCGGCAGTTTTTCCGCCAGCGTCTGCATCCGCGTCAGGCGCGCACGCGCGGTGTCGCCGAAGCGCAGGTTCGCGTAGGCGTCCGCGATATCGGGATGCGGGTTGATCTTCCATGCCGCGGTGAGGATTTTCCCGGCCTTGCGCGCTTCGCCCGCTTCGGCGAGACGCCGCCCGGCCAAGGCCGCCGCCGGCACCAGATCGGGCGCGAGTTTGACCGCCTCCAGCGCGTTGGCGAGCGAGGTGTCGCGGTCGATATCGTTCAAGGCCAGCGCGCGCGCCGTCAACAGCACCGCACGCTTGCGGCGGTAGTCGGCTTTGTCGAGCCCGCTCTTCATCTGATCGAGCGCGAGCAATGCGCCGGCCCAGTCGGTGGCGGCGCATTGCTCGTCGAGCACAGCTTGACCTGCCCAGGCGAGCGACGGCTGCTCACGCACCGCTTCCTGCGCGACCCGGCGCGCGGCGGCCGTATCGTTGCGGCGCTGCGCCTCGATATACAGCCCGCGAAGCCCCAAGAGCTTGGTGTCGGCGCGCGTGCTCATGGCGCGGAAGGCATGCTCGGCGGCGCCGCGGTCGCCGGCCATCTGCGCCGACTGCGCGGCGAGCAACAGAGCCAAAGGTTCGCCCGGCGACAGCCGCGCCGCTTCGTCGGCGGATTTGCGCGCCACGCGCAGATCGCCGCTGCCGATGGCGATCAGGCCGCGCGAGATCGCCAGATAGCCTTTCATGGCGCGGCGATGGCGGAAGAACAGCGAGACCTGCTCGGGCGAGCGGATGATGCCGCGCACGATCGCCCAGACGAACATCACGACGACGACCAACGCCGCGACCGCGAGCGCCGCCACCATCAGCGAAGTCTCGATCCGGTAGCCCAGCCACGTGATGGCGACGTCGCCCGGGCGGTCGGCGAACCAGACAAAGCCCGCGGCGATGATCGCGACCGAGATCAGGAACAGGACGACCCGGATCATTGCGCCCTCACTTCGAGCCGAGCGCGCGCGACGTATCGGCGACAAGCGTACGCGCCGCCGTGCCCGCGGCCGTGCGCGCCTGCATTTTCGCGATCCAGGCTTGCGCCGGCGCCCGCGCCACCTCCGGCAACTTGCCGAACTCGGTCAGCGCGGCCGCGACGTCGGCTTTGGCCGTGGCGATCTCGATGCGAGCCAGCACGGCGGAAGCATCGGCACCGGCCGGCGCATCCACCGGCGCGATCCGCACCAGTTTGCCGGCATTGGCCTGCAGCCGCTCCATGAAGCCGCCTTCGGGCGTGGCCTGCGCGCCGGAAATCTTGATCATCGCCGGCAGCAGCGCGTGCAACTCCTGCGCCAGCGCTTGCGGCGACGGCACGCCGCTGGCGGCAAACGGCGCCAAGGGCGCCAGCAATTTCTCGTCGGCGCCGAATGATTTCACTTGCGCCAAAAGAGACGCATAGGGCGCGCCGCTGAACACCGCGTCACGCAGCGCCGCCGCGCTGAGAGCAAGCCGCGACGCCGTGTCGGCGGCGCCGGTCTTGGCGATTTCGTCGCGCGCCGTCTTGGCGGACTGTTCGAGATCGGCGATGCGTTT
>JANMSZ010000189.1:0-5751 GCA_031389925.1 Hyphomicrobiales bacterium
CGCTCGGCCGCCAAACTCGATGAATTCGTCAAGGAGACCGGCGCCAAGGCGTATGACTGCGACGCCGCCAAGCGCGACGAAGTCGAAAAGCTTTTCGCTGATCTCGACGCCGCGAACGCGACGCCCGATGTGGTGGTGTACAACGCCAGCTATCGCACGCGCGGGCCGTTTGCCGAACTCGATCCCGTTGAGGTCGAGAAAGCGATCCAGGTGACGGCTTTCGGCGCTTTTCTGGTGGGGCAAGCCGCCGTGCGGCGCATGCTGCCGAAGGGCCAGGGCGCGATCTTGTTCACCGGTGCCTCGGCCAGCGTGAAGGGCTACGCGCAGTCGGCGCCCTTCGCGATGGGCAAGTTCGCGTTGCGCGGCCTCGCGCAAAGTTTGGCACGAGAGCTATCGCCGCAGGGCATCCACGTCGCGCATTTCGTCATCGACGGCGGCATCAAGAGCCCGCGCCGCGCCGAACCGTCGGACAAGCCGGACTCGCTGCTCGATCCCGACGCGATTGCCGAGAGCTACTTGCATGTGCTGCAGCAGCCGCGCAGCGCCTGGACGCAGGAGCTCGAACTTCGCCCGTTCGTCGAAAAATTCTGAGCATCGCCAGTAGGCCAACCGCAAGGAAGTAGCCCGGTAAGGCCGTCACGGTTCTGTGACCGGCCGATTCAGTTGTCATTTACTGCCGCCGCTTAGCGTCCTCACCATGGGGAATTTGGCCATTCCGGTGAAGATCAACGGCACGGTGTGCCGCAATTGCTATGACGTGGACTGGGCCCGCCGCGCCGAGGCCGAGGACACCAAGAAACGCGCTGCTGAAACCGCACAGGAAACCAGAGAGGCGACCGGCCAGACGTCGATCCTCGATAACCAGTCGGTAACCACGTTGGATGGATCGCTCAAGGACCCATCGCGCGTCGCGGCGGCTGCCGCCAGCCCGCCGGTCGCACCGCCGCCCACCGACACGCCGGGCCAGTCGGTCAACATCTTCGCCTAGCCCCGGTAGCGCGCTACGGGCCCTGCGTGATAAACGCGGGCCATGAACAGTCCGAAGCCCAGCCCCGACGATCTCAAACAACTCGCACCCACCGGTAAACTGCGCGGCGGCATTGTCGTGTCGCCTGCCGCGTCCGCCTTCTTCGCGATCAAGGACGCCAGCGGCGCGCCGCGCGGCGTTACCATCGATCTGCTGCAGGTCTTTGCCGACGCGCTGAAGCTGCCACTGGAAATGCAGGTCTACGACAATTCCGGCCAGGTCACCGACGCGGTCGCCTCAGGCGCCTGCGACGTCGCCTTCATGCCGCGCGACGCTACGCGCGAGGGCAAGGTCGATTTCGGCCCGGCTTACTACTTCATCTCCAGCACCTATCTGGTGCCGGCCGGCTCGACCATCAAAACCATCGACGAGGTCAACCGGCCCGGCGTGCGCATCGTCGGCATCTCCAACACCACCACCGTGCGCAGCGCGCGCCGCACCGCGCCTTTGGCTACGGCCGAGGAGGGCGTGAGCGTCGATCTGATGACCGAGATGGCGGCCTCCGGCAAAGGTGACGCCTTCGCGCTGTCGCATGACTCGTTTGCCGGCTTGCTGCCGAAACTGCCGGGCGCCCGCGTGCTGGCCGGACATTTCCAGCAGACCGGCATTTCCGTCGCGGTGCCGAAGGGCAGGGTCGCGGCATTGACGATCGCCAGCGCGCTGATGGAAGACGCCAAGAAGTCCGGCGCCGTGCGCCGCGCGCTCGATGCCGCCGGCTTCAAGGACGCCGAGGTCGCGCCGCCCGCTAACTAGTGCGCGCTTGCCAGCGCCGCGCACCGGCGAAAGCCAGATACAGCAGGGCCGCGCCGGCCAGCGCCCAGCATACGATCGGCGTCCATTGCAGCATGGCTTTGAGCGCCGGATCGGCGTTGAAGCCGGTCGCCACCGCCGCCATGCGTGTGAGCGTCGCCAAAGCCAGCGCCGAGAACAGCAGGCCCGCCATGCGGCCTTCGCCGCCATTGGCGCCGACGGCAAAAGCCACCGTGAAGGCGCTCATCAAAATCGCGCCCCAGGCGGCGCCGGCGGCGAGCTGCGCCGCCACCATCTGTCCGAGGTCCTGCGCGGCATGTGCCGCCAGAATGGCGAGCGCGCCGATCAGCGCTGCGCCGCCCATCACCGCGTAACCGCCGAGCCGCTTGGTGATGACGCCGGCCGGGAACATGGAGATGCTAAAACCGACCGAGAACAGCGGCATCAGCCATTGAAGGTCGTCGGCTTTGCTGAACCGCAGGAACAGCGGCGCGCTGTCGAGCGCGAAATGGATCTGATAGCCGAGCGCCAGCACGATCATGCCGAGCGTAAAGACGATGGCCGGGGTGGTCATGGTGCCGAAGGCGCTGACCGGAGGACTGGCGGGCTTCGGCACGCTGGCCAGTTTGCGCTCGGCCGAGATCATGCCCAGCGTCGTCAGCACCAGCACGATGCTGGCGACCGCAAAGGGTATGCGCGGGTCGACGTTACGCAGCGTGATCGCAAGATAGGGCGCGACCGCGCCGGCGATGCCCGTGCCCAGGAGAGCGAGACTGGCGAGAAACGGGATCGACGGCTTGGCGGCGTATTTGCCGAGCAGCATCAGGGGTGGCGCCCGCAGCGCCGAGGAGGTGATGGTCCACACCACGGTCACCGCGATCAGCGTCCAGGCGCCGGCGCTTGCAACGAAGGGCAGCGCCAGGAACGCCGCGCAGGACACGGCGGTGGCAATGGCGACCCAGACGCCGAGCCGTCCGAGCACGCGGGTCATCTTGTCGGCGGCGATGCCGGTAGCGAAATCGCTGACGGTGAAAATGGCCTGGTCGAGCATCAGCAGCAGGATGATTGCGCCCGGCGCGATGCCGGCGGCGGCCGCGAGCTTCGGCAGATAGATGACGTAAACCGTCCAGCACAGCGTGAAGATGAGCTGCAGGGCCGCGAGGTACCAGGCGAAGCGTTGCGACACGGTGGGGCCCGTTACATGGTCACGATGACATTGCCGACAGAGACGTTTTCCACCGCCTCGTGCGCGGCGACAATGTCGTGCAGCGGGAACGTCTGCTTGGCGATGCGGTGTTTCAGAGCGCCGCGCTCCAGGGCAGCGGTGATCGCGGCGATCGCCCGTTGCCGTTCGCCCTCGTCGAGCTCATAGACGATGAAGAACTGGTACCTCGTCGCATTCGGAATGCCGAAGCCGGCCGGGATCGTCGCCTGCGGATTGGACGTGCCGTAGATGATGACGTTGCCCTTCGGCTTGAGCACGGCGGCGACGTATTTGGCGTTGCTGGCGATGTCCATGTCGATGATGGCGTCGATCGGCTTGTTGTTGGTGAACGCCATCACGCGCGCGGGCACATCCTCGTTTCTGTAGTCGATGGTGTGGTCGGCGCCGACTTCGCGCGCCATCGCCGCTTTTTCCGGTGAGGAAACGGTGGCGATGACGGTCGCACCGGCCGCTTTGGCGAACTGGATGACGTATTGGGCGACCGCGCCGGCGCCGCCGGTCACCAGCACGGTGCTGTCCTTGCCGACTTCGGCGAGCACGACAGCGTGGTAGGCCGTCATCGCCGGAATGCCGAGGCAGGCGCCGACGTCGAAGCCGACCGAATTCGGCAGCTTCACCGCCTGAATCGCCGGCAGCGCGATATATTCAGCCGCCGTGCCGAACGGCCGCTTCCATTGCCCGTTCCATATCCAGACCCGTTCGCCGATGCGCGATTTCGACACGCCGTCGCCGACCTGATCGATCACGCCGGCGCCGTCGCTCTGCGGGATGAGTTGCGGCCAGGCGATCTTGCGGCTGCCCTGGCGGGCTTTGACGTCGGACGGGTTGACGCCGGAGGTGGCGAGCTTGACGCGCACTTCGCCCGGGCCGGCCTGCGGTGTCGGAATGTCGCCGACGCGCAACACGTCGCTCGCCGAACCGTTCTGCTCGTAGTAGGCCGCCCGCATGCCGCGTTCCCCTGCAAGAAACGCAGACTAGGCAAGATCGGGAAAGAGGGGAACCGGCACGCGCCTCAATCGCCGCGAGATCGGCGCGGCGCTCGGCGTCGCTCAGCGTGAGCACATCGCTTAGCTTAAGCCCGCGACGCGGTTCCATTCCGAACGGGCGCGGTCGGTCAGATGCTGCCACTTGGTGTTGACGATGTCCCAGTTGACCATCGGCCGCTGGGCGCTGGTGGGCGCGTTCGTCGTCTCGAGCGCGTTGTGCGAGTCGTAGAGATAGGCGCCGCCGATCGTCAGGAAGACGCCGAGAATAATGCCGAACAGAAGACGCATGATGATGAACCTCCACGGACCCCGCAGCAGAACGCCGCGCCGGTCGTGAAAGTTCCTCCACAGGCATTAACCTTGTGTCCGCCGTCCCGTCCAAAAGGCTCCAAACCGGCCAAATTAAATCTTTTAACATATTGAAAATATTAGTGTTTCGGCTTCAAAAACTTCGCCCGAAATGAAAATTAGCTGCTATATTCCCAGCATGAGTACGCAAACGACCAAGACCGCCAAGCGGCCCACCAAAGCCGCGGCGCGAACCGCCAAAAAGCCCTCGAAAACCGCCAAGGGCGGGCGCAGCGTTGCCAAAACCGCCCGTGGCGCCGACAAGAAGCCGTCGAAGTCGGCGCGCAGCCCGGTCGGCAAAGCCGCCGAGACCGCGCGCTCGCTGATGAGCGCGGCGCGCACGTCGAAGATTGCCATCAAGCCCGAGGCGCCGGCCAAGATGATCGCGAGCCCGCCGGTTCAGCCGGCCGCGCCCGAGATGGTACTCAAAAGCCACAAGTATCACGTTGGCGAGGTGGTCTATTTCACGTCGCCGACTTTCGGCCGCGCCGCCGCCTCAGGCACCTATACGGTGGTCAAGCTGTTGCCGTCCGAGAGCGACGATTACCAATACCGGATCAAGAGTTCCGGCGAGGCCTTCGAGCGCGTGGCCAAGGAAAGCCAGCTCGACAAGATGTGAGCGTCCGCGCTCCGCCTGCCGCGAATTCGTCTCCGCCATTGCCTACAATGCGCTAACTGAAAGCGGGGAGAGCGCGCGTGCCGATTTACATCACCCAGGGCCGTTACACCCGGGACGCCATCAAGGGCATGCTGATCAAGCCGGAGGATCGCGCCGATCCGCTGGCGCGGCTTTTGGCCAAGGTCGGCGGCCGGCTGATCGGCTACTACCTGACCTTCGGCGAATACGACTTCCTGACGATCGCCGAGGTGCCGAATGAAAACCAGATGGCCGCGGTGCTGCTTGCCGCCGGCTCAAGCGCCGGGGTCACCGATCTCAAGACCACGCTCGCCATGACCTCGGTCGAGGCCAAGGGCGCCTTTGCCGCGGCCAGCGACCTCGCGCCCGGTTACAAATCGCCGGGCGGCGCGTAGTGTTCATTCAAGTCGAAACGGAATAATCGACGCCTCAGAACGTTAGCAACGTGAAACAAAAAACCTCAGGGGGATTCATGCTCAAACTCTCGCGCATTTTGGCCTTGTCCTTGTTCCCGCTGCTGCTGGCATTGCCGGCGTCGGCGCAGAATTATCCGAACCGCGTCGTCAAGATGATCGTGCCGTTCGGCGCCGGCGGTCCGGCCGACGTCTATGCCCGCGTTCTCGCCCAGCATCTCTCGGACGAGACCAAGCAGTCTTTCGTCGTCGAAAACCGTCCGGGCGCCGGCGCCTTGATCGGCACCGACGCGGTCGCGAAATCGACGCCCGACGGCTACACGCTGCTGGTGATGTCCAATACCCACACCACCAACGAGTCGCTG
>JANMSZ010000203.1:0-13628 GCA_031389925.1 Hyphomicrobiales bacterium
GCGCATCAGCAAAGACCTCGGCAAGAACCGCGCGATGATCCTCAATCATCACGGCCTGCTGACGGTCGGCAAGACCGCGCGTGAATCCTTCGTGCTGATGAAGGCGCTCATCGACGCCATCGACATCCAGTTGACGCTGGAAGCCGCTAAAGGCGAAGCGGTAGAAATCGCGGACGCGATCTGCGCCAAGACCGCCGAGCAATACGAGCACCACGACTCAGGCCGCGGCAGCGCCGACTGGGCGGCCTACCTGCGCGTGCTTGATGGGATCGATACGGGGTATCGGAACTAAATTACTTGTCGTCACCGGGCGTAGCCGTTCGAAGCACGGCGTTTCTTCAAAACGCCTATGTCCCGGTGACCCCGCTAGGAAAGCAGTGCGCGCCTAGATTTAAGGCGAGGTGACGACCAGCGGCTGCTTTGGGGCCGACGTCTGCAACCGAAGACGTTCGGCCGCCCATAAAATGCGCGCACTCTCCGGATATTTTTGTTTTTGGAATATCTCCAGCGCCACGGCAAAAGTGAACCAGTCCGGTTTACGCTTTTCCTGCGCGACAGCGCTTGCAATTTTTTCCATCAAGAAGAATTTTACAATTTGTAGGTCTTCGCCTTTTTTGAATTGCTCCGAACCGATCACACCGCGGATTTCCGAGATCGCACCGGCTTCTTCGTAGACTTCACGCAAGGCTGCGTCACCGTGGCTTTCGCGAGGACCCGGACCTTCTCTCGGCTCGATATGGCCTTGCGGCAAAACCCGTTCGTCGTCGTCGCCCTTGATAACCTTTGGGCAAACAAGAAGGTAAAGAACCTCGCCATTTTCAACCGTGTAGACGACGCCGCCTGCGTGCGTGAATTGCGGGAAATGACCCTTGAGTTGACTTTTGTACTTTTTAACGCGCGCACGAACATATTCGCGCTGCGCCACAAACCAAATCAGGGCGGCAGATACCACGATGACAATCGCGTTGCTGTCGATACTGCGGTTCAAAATTATAAATGCAAAGATAATGATGCCCGCCAATAAAATACCATTTACCGCAGCGACGAGATCGGTAAGGCCGCCCAATTTTCGGTCGCCAGATCGAGGAAACAGATCGTATCGCGCAAGCATTTTAGTTTCATCGAAATGATCCGTGAAGGTCTGCCGGATCAAATCCATTTGCGCCTTGGCCAAGTCTGTTTTTTCATTACGCGTAATCATTCGAAACAAAATCACGATCCCGATAGCCGATAGCGCCAACGCAACGGCGAGAGCCACCTCGTGCATGTGACCGGGAAAAATTTTTGAGTCCTTGGCGTAGCCAGCACCAACCGCACTGGCGCAAAACGTCACCAAACCAATAAAGAACGTGAGGCGGCTTTCGCCGGCTTGTTCGCTCTTGGCCATGCCGGCCGCACAATGCTTGTAGTCTTCGAGCAGCAGCGCTTTGATGTCCTCGCTTGCCATCGGTGCCCTCCCCCAGAAATTATCGCTCAGAATTCACCGCTTGTTATTCCGTCCCTCGCCTGCACCCCACTGCCAGAAGTCGCGGCCTTCCTCGCGCATGAAACGCGCCAGCACCATCTTGTGCACTTCGGACGCGCCATCGACCAATCGCGCCGAGCGCGCGTAGCGATACAGCCACTCGAGAATGGTGTCCTTGGAATAACCGCGCGCGCCGTTGAGCTGGATCGCGACGTCGGCGGCATTGTGCAGCGTGTCGGCGACCTGCACCTTGGCCATCGAGACTTCCTTGCGTGCGCGCGAGCCCTGCTCGAGCATCCAAGCCGCGTGCATGGTGAGCAGACGGCCAATCTGGATCTGGTGCGCGATCTCGCCGAGCTTGATCTGAATGCTCTCGCGGTCGGCGAGCTTGATACCGAAGCCCTCGCGCTTCTCGACGTATTCCTGCGCGATCTCCATGCAGCGCTTGGAGAAGCCGAGCCAGCGCATGCAGTGCGTCAGCCGCGCCGGACCGAGACGGATCTGCGTGGCTTTCAAGCCGTCGCCCTCGGTCATCAAGACGTTTTCGAACGGGATCTCGAGGCCGTCGAATTCCAGTTCGCAGTGGCCGCCGTGCTCTTCCGGCCCCATGATCGGGATACGGCGCAGGATGCGCCAGCCCGGCTGGTCCTTGTGGTAGAGGAACGCGGTGAGGCCGCGGCGCTTGTCATCCGACGTGCGCGCCATCAGGATGAAATGCGCGGCGCCGTCGGCGCCGGTGATGAACCACTTGCGGCCGCTCACGACGTAACGGTCGTTCTTCTTTTCGGCGCGCGTCAGCATCATGCCGGGATCGGAGCCTGAGCCCGGATGCGGCTCGGTCATGACGAAGGACGAGCGCACCTTGCCCTCGACGATCGGGCGCAGCCATTTTTCCTTCTGCTCTGGCGTGCCCACTTTGGCGAGCAGGTTCATGTTGCCGTCGTCCGGCGCCATGCAGTGGATGGCGAGCGGCCCGAACACCGAGCGTGCCGCCTCCTCGTAGATCGCGGGCCAGGCGCCGACCGGCAGCCCCATGCCGCCATATTCCTTCGGCGCCTGCGGCGCCCACAGGCCGGCCGCTTTCGCCTTGGCGCGCACTGGCTCCAACCGGTGATGCGGGATGTTCTCGTAGTCGGTGAAGTTCTCGGGATCGGCCTCGAGCGGCAGCACGTGCTCGGCGATGAAAGCACGCACGCGCAGGCGGATGGATTCGATTTCCGGCGAGAGTGTGAAGTCCATGACTATTCTTATCCTCCCAACTTATCGCCGTCACCCTGAGGTGCTCGCGCTTCGCGCTCGCACCTCAGGATGACGGATCAACCCTTGACCTGCACGACCTGGCCGCCGTCGACGACGATGGTGGCGCCGGCCATGTAGCTGCCGGCGTCCGACGCCAGCAGCAGCAAGGCGCCGTCGAGGTCGCCGGCCTTGCCGAAGCGACCCATCGGGATTTCCCGTTTGAGCTTGGCGCCGGCCTCACTCTCGAGATAGTCGCCGTTAATCTCGGTGACGAACCAGCCCGGTGCGATGGCATTGACGCGAACACCTTTGAAGGCGAGTTCAACCGCCAGCGCTTTGGTCGTCTGCACCACCGCCGCTTTGGCCACCGCGTAAGCCGCCACGCCCTTGGCGACGCCGAGGCCCAGCACCGACGCGATATTGATGATCGCGCCTGGCTTCTTGGCCGCGAGCATGCGGCGGGCCGCCTCCTGCGCCCAATAGAACACCGCGTCGAGATCGGTCGACAGCACGCGCCGCCATTCCTCCGGCGTCACGTCAGTGGCGCGCACCGATTGCTGCGCGACGCCGGCATTGTTGACCAGGATGGTGACTGTGCCGAAGGCTTTTTCCGCTTCGTCGAAGGCGCGGACCATGTCGTCACGTTTGTTGACGTCGGCGGCAATCGCAATGGCCTTGGCGCCCGATTTTTCGAGTTCGGCCTTGAAGGCCTCAAGCCGGTCGGCGCGGCGCGCCACCAGCGCCACCGCGGCGCCGTTGTCGGCGAGCGCACGGGCAAATTGCTGGCCCAGGCCGCTAGACGCGCCGGTCACCAACGCGACGCGGCCGGTCAGGTTGAACATCTCGGCGGCTTTCATGCGGCGTCTCCCTATCGCCCATAAAGCGCATGCGGCAGGGCGGTCGCAAGCCCCGGCAAAAACCACAGTACGATCAGCGCGAAAAGCTGGATGGCCACGAACGGGATGATGCCGACATAGATATGCCGGGTGGTGATCTCGGGCGGCGCAACGCCGCGCAGAAAAAACAGCGTCGGGCCGAGCGGCGGATGCATGTAGGAGGTCTGCAAATTGACCGCGATCATGATGCCGAGCCATATCGGATCGATGCTAGGCATCTTCAACAGTGCCGGCGCCACGATCGGCACCACCACGAAGATGATCTCGAAAGCGTCCATCACGAAGCCGAGCAGGAACACCGCCAGCATCACGACCAGCACCGCCCCGGCAGCACCCCCAGGCAGATCGGACAGCGCGCGATGCACCATGTCGTCGCCGCCGAGCGCGCGGAACACCAGGCTGAACAGCGTGGCGCCGATCAGAATGAGAAAGATCATGCTGGTGATCTGCGTGGTCTTCTCGACCACCGGCATCAGCGATTTAACAAAGCCGGCCTTGCGCGCGGCAAGCAGCATGGCGCCGACGGCGCCGATCGACGCCGCCTCGGTTGGCGTCGCCACGCCGAACAGAATCGAGCCGAGTACTGCGACGATGAGCACCACCGGCGCCATCAGCGCTTCGAACAGCCCGGTTGTCTCCGGCGTGCCGGCCGCGCCGACGGCGGGGCAACTGGCGGGGCGCAGCAGCGCGACCGCGATCAGGTACGCGAGATAAAGTCCGACCAGCAGCAGACCCGGCACGATGGCGCCGGCGAACAGATCGCTGACGGAAATCACGTTGGGCGCGAAAGTGCCCTGCGCGAGCTGCGCGGACTGATAGGCGCTGTTGAGCTGATCGCCGAGCAGCACCAGCACGGTCGACGGCGGAATGATCTGCGCCAGCGTCGCCGAGGCCGCCACCGTTCCGGCCGCCAGCCGCGGATCATAGCCATGCCGCATCATCGACGGCAGCATGATCAGACCCATGGTCACCGCGGTGGCGCCGACAATGCCGGTCGAGGCCGCAAGCAGCCCGCCGACGATCACCACGGAAAAGCCCAGGCCGCCGCGCAGCGTGCCGAACAGCCGGCCCATACGCTCGAGCAGATCCTCGGCGATGCGCGAGCGCTCCAGCATCACCCCCATGAAAATGAACAGCGGGATCGCCAACAGCGTCGGGTTGGTCATCACGCCGAAGATGCGTTGCGGCAGCGCGCCGAGGATGGCGAAATTCATGACGCCCATGGCGTGGCCGAACGCCGCGAAAGCCAGCGACACGCCGGCCAGCGTCAGCGCCACCGGATAGCCAGCCATCAACGCTGCAACGACCGCGACAACCATCAGCACGGCGATGATTTCGGCGAGCGGCATCAGCGCGTCCCGGCCAGCACACGGACGGCGCGGATCGCCTGCGCGATGCCTTGCAGCGTCATCAGCGCCGCGAACAGCGGGATCAGCGTCTTGAGCGCGAACACCAGCGGCAGGCCGCTGGATTCCTGCGAGCGCTCGAGGATCGCCCAGGACCGCGCAGCATAAGGCAGCGACAGCCAGACCAGCGTCAGCGCGAAGGGCAACAGCAACAGCACCGCGCCGGCGAGATCGATCTTGGCCTGCGTCCGCGGCGAGGCGTCGGCGTAGAACACATCGACCCGCACATGGCCGCCGGCGCGCAGGGTCCACGCTGCCGCCAGCAGAAACAGCGTGGCGTGGCCATAGATGACCGACTCGGTCAACCAGATCGAGCCGAGCCCGAACAGATAGCGCGCCAGCACCAGCGCAAATTGCAGAATAACGATGACCAGCGCCAGCCATGCCACGGCGCGGCCAATGGCGGTGTTGAAACGGTCTATCGTGTCGGCGACGGTCGCAAGCATGGTGGTCATTGTGTCACGGGCAGCGCTCCTGCGGCAAACGCTCGGCACGATCCCTGCATTTTCAAACCGAAATTTGATAGGTTGGCGCCAGGATCAAGACCATGACCAAGATCGACGACGAAACCGGCCTGCGGCTCGCTTTTGCGGTCGCCGCGCGAGCGCGCGCGCACAGCAACCACCCATTCGGTTGCGTGCTGGTGGACGCGGACGGCAAGGTGCTGCTCGAAGCCGAGAACGGCTACATGCCCGACCGCGATATGACCGGCCACGCCGAGCGGCTGCTGGCAACCGCGGCCTCGAAGAAATACCGGCCGGCGCAGTTGATGGAATGCACGATGTACACCTCGGCCGAGCCCTGCGCGATGTGCGCCGGCGCCGCCTATTGGGCGGGCTTCGGCCGTGTCGTCTACGGCCCGTCGGAAGCACGGCTGAAGCAGATCACCGGCAGCCACGAGGAGAACCCGACGCTCGACCTGCCCTGCCGCACGGTGTTCGCGGCGGGCCAGCGCAAGGTCGAGGTGGTCGGCCCGCTGCTGGAGGACGAAGCCGCGGCGCAACATGTGGGTGTATGGGATTGAGCGCGAAGTTGCGTTAGACTTCGCCCATGTCCGGACACGATCACAATCATCACGACCACGACCATTCGGAACTCTCGGAAACCGAGTTGCGCGTGCGCGCGCTGGAGACCGTGCTCACCGAGAAGGGCTATGTCGACCCCGCGGCGCTCGATCTCTTGATCGAGACCTACGAGAAGAAGGTCGGCCCGCGCAACGGCGCCCGCGTCGTGGCGAAAGCATGGGCCGATCCGGCCTATCGTGCGCGGCTGCTCAAGGACGCAACGCCCGCGATCGCCGAACTCAGCTATGCCGGCCGCCAGGGCGAGCACATCGTCGCGCTGGAGAATACGCCGACGCTGCACAACATGGTCGTGTGCACGCTGTGCTCTTGTTACCCGTGGCCGGTGCTCGGCCTGCCGCCGGTCTGGTACAAATCCGCGCCTTATCGCTCGCGCGCCGTGGCCGACCCGCGCGGCGTGCTCGCCGATTTCGGCGTGACGCTGCCGAAGGGCACCGAAATCCGCGTGTGGGATTCCACCGCCGAAATTCGCTACCTCGTGCTGCCGATGCGGCCCGCCGGCACCGACGGCTGGAGCGAAGACAAGCTCGCCGATCTCGTCACACGCGATTCCATGATCGGCACCGGCCTGGCTAAGGAGCCTTCATGAACGGCGGCCAAGACCTCGGCGGTGCGCACGGCCACGGTCCGGTATTGCCGGAGCCGAATGAGCCGGTATTCCACGCCGAGTGGGAAAAGCGCGCTTTCGCTCTCACGCTGGCGATGGGCAGGCCAGGCGGCTGGAACATCGACATGTCGCGCTTCGCGCGCGAGAACCGGCCACCGCAAGAATATCTGTCGATGAGCTACTACGAGCTCTGGTTCTATGCGCTGGAGACCATGCTCAAGGAACGCGATCTGGTCAGCGACGACGAGATCGTCGTCGGCCATCCGCTGGGTCCGGCAAAACCGGTCAAGCAGACGCTATCGCCGGGCGATGTGGCGCAGGTGCTCTATCGCGGCGGGCCGACCGAACGCAACGCCAACGCCACGGCGAAATTCAATACCGGCGACCGCGTGCGCGCGAAAAACCTCAACCCCGTCACCCACACCCGGCTGCCGCGTTACGTGCGCGGGCATGTCGGCGCCATCGAGCGTGTCATCGGCTGCCACGTTTTTCCCGACAGCAACGCTTTGGGCGGCGGCGAGAATCCGCAGTGGCTTTACACCGTGCGGTTCGACGGGGCTGAACTGTGGGGCGAAGGCAGCGATCCGAGCGTCAAAGTCTCGATCGACGCCTGGGAGCCTTATCTGGAGCCGGCATGATGGACCGCATCGCCGCCCGACGCGCCACGCAAGAAGTGCCGAGCATTCCGCGCGATGACGACGGGCCGGTATTTCGCGAACCCTGGGAGGCGCAGGCCTTCGCCATGACGCTGGCGCTGCACGAGCGCGGCGTATTCACTTGGCCGGAATGGGCGGCGGCGCTGGCCGCCGAAATCAAACGCGCGCAAGCCAAAGGCGATCCCGACACCGGCGAGACCTATTATGCGCACTGGCTGGCGGCGCTTGAGAAACTCGTCGCGGACAAAGGCGTGACGACAAGCCATGACTTGCATCGCACGCGCGATGCCTGGGATCACGCCTGCGACCGCACCCCGCACGGCCAGCCGATCGTGCTAACGGCTGCCGATTTCCGCGACTAACGTTTCCATCAGCTTCGCCGCCGGCATCTGCCGGGAGCGGGCGACGCCACGCCCCGCCCACAGCGAGATGTAGTCCGGCAAACCTTGCTTGCCGGATTCGTTGCGCATCGGCCGGGTCAAATCGTTCTGCTGGCGGAACGGCAGCACCGGCACGCCCTCCGCCAAATCGATGAATGTATTGCGCAGGCCGCGTGCCGGACGGCCGGAATAGACGCGCGTGATCAGCGTCGGATCGCCCTTCACGGCCATCAGCACCTGCTTGTAAGCGGCGGGCGCGCCGCTTTCCGGGCACACCAGAAACGCCGTGCCGAGTTGGGCCGCCGCGGCACCTGCGTCCAGCATGCCGGCAATGTCGCGTCCGTCCATAAGACCGCCGGAGGCGAAAATCGGGACCGAAACCGCTTGCACAAGCCCGCGCATGAGATCTTGCAGCGGCACCATCGATTGCTCGAACGGCGCCAGAAACGTGCCGCGATGCGCGCCGGCCTCGTCGCCTTGGGCGACGATGGATTCAATGCCGGCGTCGGCAAGCTTCCGCCCCTCCTCCACCGTGGTCGCGGTGCCCGAGGTGCGAATACCCGCCTTGCGCAAGCGCGCCAGCGCATCGGCGCTCGGAATGCCGAAGGTGAAGCTGAACACCGCCGGCCGCGCTTCGATCACCGCCGCGAGTTGGTCGTCGAACGGGCTCTGCGGATTGGGCGGCACCACCGGCGGCGCAAGGCCGAGCTTTTCGTGCACGCGAGCGACCAGCGCCAGCATTGGCGCGGGATCGACCTGACGGTGCGGCTCGTAGCCGCCGGCGAATAGATTGAGCGCGAAGGGCTTGCTCGTCAGCGCGCGGATCTGCTTGGCCGCGTCAAGGATCTGCTGCGGCGTCGCGTAAGCCGCGCCCCAGGAACCGAGGCCGCCGGCATTCGACACCGCGGCGACGAGCTCCGGCGTGCCGCCGGCGCCCGCCATCGGCGCGAGCACGATCGGATGCGCGACGCCCAGATCAGATAGGAAGTTATTTGGCATACTGCGCTCCTCTAACGGCAAACGCACGCTAACGCCGTGCGCTCAATCCACAATGCGTATGTTGCGATAGCAGCCTTAAAGCGCGGCGATGGCCGTCAGGCCATCAGACGTTCGCTGACAATATAGCCGGTGAGCAGCAGCATGCCGAACGCAACGATGACGAGAGCAGCGGCGGTTTCCAGTCCGCGCAGCAACAGCATACCACTACCGGGCTTGGCCTTGGCCCAGCGCCCCGCCAATCCCCGCGCGCCGACTGCCAGCGTGGCGATGGCGGCGACCGTGATCGCGGTGCCGAGCCCCATCGCAAACGTCGAGGCAACGCCGATCCAGAACAGACCCTGCGCCAGCGCGAACACCAGCACGATGATCGCGCCCGAGCAGGGCCGCAAACCGACGGCGACGATGGCCGTAAGCCCCCGCTTCCACCAATGGCGGCCGGCCAGTTCATTCGGCTCCGGCGCATGGGCGTGACCCCAGGCGTGGGCTTCGTCACCGTGGTCGTGATGATCGTGCGTATGGTCATGATGCGCGTGGCCGTGACCATGATGATCATGCGCATGCTCATGATGCGTATGCTTCTGTTTCGCGGGCCACAGCAACTTCAGAAAGGCACGGCCCTTCACCCAGAGCAGCCGCAGGCCGATCAGGATGATCAGGCCGTAACTCACGATCTCGATGACGCGGACGGTGTCGCCCATCACCTTGGCGGTGGCACCGAGCAGCGCAGCGGCGACGCCGACGATCGCGACGGCGGTGACCGCTTGCAGAAAAGCCGAGGCGAACGACAGTACAACGCCGCGCTTCCAGGTCTCGTCGTTAGCAACCAGATAAGACGAGATCACCGCTTTGCCGTGGCCGGGGCCGGCGGCGTGGAAGATGCCGTAGAGAAACGAGATGCCGAGCAACGTCCAGGCGGCGCTGCCATCGGCCTTGGCGGCGCGGATCGCGCCCGACAGCATGCGGTAGAACTCGGCCTGCTTGTGCAGGATCCAGCCGGTGAGACCGCTCACCTCGCCGCCCGGACCGCGCGAAATTCCGAATGGCTGCGCCAACGCGATGTCGATAGCGCCGACGACGAGAAACACACAGGCGACGAGAAAAATAAATTTCAGCACAGCGGAACGGCGGCCGGACGGCATCATGTCGAGAACTTCCCCTGCGCGCACGCCGCCCCCGCGGATCGTCAGTCTTATTGGCGCATGATCTTATCCGAAAACCGGTTCCCACTTTTCGGGATCATGCGCGAGTCTCTACGGACAATTCACCAGGATCTTATTGGCAAACTGCGCGCCAAAGGCCATCGTCGTGTTCTTCTGATCCGCCGGAATTTGGGAGAGCGCCTTGCCTTCGGCGAAGGTCATCTCGCGCGGCAGCGCGACGTCGAGCTTGCAGCCGGTCGGCGCGCCGACGAGTTGCACAGGCGTTTTCTTGTCGAACGAGAAGTCGACGAAGATACTCGGATCATAGACGTCGACGTTGAGCCGCTTGGCCTTCACCGGCGTCTTGAACGGCAAGGTAAAATTCAGCGTCAGCACCTGGTCGTTGTAGTCCAGCCAAAAGTCCGGCAGCGGATCGGTCATCGGCACTTTGACGCCGTCGGCGGTGGCGTAAGTGAAGTAGTCATATTCCTTCAGCGACTCGACATTCACCTTGGCGAGCGGCGCCAATTCCTCGCGGGTGAACTTGCCCTTCTCCTTGCTCTCCAGCCCTTGCGTGGCAAAGGCCGAGAACATGTCGTCGAACGACCAGGCGTGGCGAACACCTGTGACGGTGCCGTCGGGGGCGTAGAGCACTTCGCTTTTCATCGTCACCCAGACGTGCGGGTGCGCGTGCACTGGAGCGGCGAAAGCGAGGCTCAGGAAGGCGAACAGGAGAATGCGAGCGGTCATGGGCGGCACAATATCATGGAGTGAGGCGTAAAGGTGGCGTGTAACATTATTGCAGTTGCGCGAAGTTAATTAGACGCCCTCTGCTCCGCCGTCGGCGCGCGGATCGTGGCCGCCTTCGAGCGTGCCGTTGGGGTGCAATATGACAGCGCCGGCATGGCCCATGGTGTCGGAATAGGCTTGATCCAGCACCTCGACGTCGTGGCCGGCGGACATGAGTTGGTCAATCAGTCTTTCGTCGAACCGCCGCTCCAACCGTAAGTTCGTGTGGCTCGAGCCCCAGGTGCGGCCGAGCAGCCAGCGCGGCGCATCGAGCGCCTGCTCAAGCGGCTGGCCGAATGTGACGTGGCGGGTGAACACCGCGGCCTGGCTCTGCGGCTGGCCGTCGCCGCCCATAGTGCCATAAGCCACGACGCGGCCGTCCTTGAGCACAGCCAGCGCTGGATTGAGCGTGTGGAAGGGCCGGCGGCCCGGCTCGAGCGCATTCACGGCCTTCGGATCGAGCGAGAAGCTCGAGCCGCGGTTCTGCATCAGCACGCCGGTCTTGGGCAGCACGCAGCCGGAGCCGAACTCCCAATACAGCGACTGGATGTAGGACACGACCAGGCCGCTGGCGTCCGCTGCGCCCATCCAGACGGTGTCGCCGCGCGCGTCGGACGCCGGCCATTTGGCGGCTTTCTTGGCGTCGATCTTTCCGGCTTCGCTGTCGAGAAATTTCGCGTCGAGGAAACGTGTGAGGTTGCCGTCGATCTGGTCTGGATCGGTGACGAAGCGGTCGCGCACGAGGAAGGCGCGCTTGGTGGCTTCGACGAGGCCGTGGATATGCTCGAAACTTTCGGCCTTGGCGACGCGCAGCCGGTCGAACAGCGCCAGGATCATCAGCGACGCCAGTCCTTGCGTCGGCGGCGGCGTGTTGTGGAGCGTGCCGGCGCCGATTTTCACGCTGAGCGGCTCGGCGATCCGCACCTCGTATTTTTCTAAGTCGGCGCGCGTCACCGGACTGCCGATGCGTTCCAGGTCAGCCGCGATTTCGCGGCCGACGTCGCCGCGATAGAAATCGCCGAGGCCTGCGTTGGCAAGTTGGTCGAGCGTCGCGGCAAAGGCCGGCTGCTTCAGCCGCGCGCCCGCCTCGGGCGGTTTGCCGTCGAGCAGGAACGCATCGAGGAAACCCGGGGCGGTTTCCAACTCGGCATATTTCTCGACCGTGAGCCGCGCCTGGCTGGGCGTGACCGTGTAGCCCTCGCGCGCATGTTTGATCGCGGCTTCGAGCAGCACATGCAGCGGCAGTTTGGCACTCGAATTGTTGCCCGCGCCTTTGCCGGTCTGCGCCTTGGCCGCTTCGAAGGCGAGCATCCAACCGGCGACCGCGCCGGGCACCGTGAGCGCGGCCAGCGGCCCGCGCGACGGGATCTCATGATGACCGGCGTCGCGATAAAACCGCCGGGTGGCTTTCGTCCCGGCCCGGCCGGCACCCATGATGGCGCGCACGCGGCCGGAGGGTTCGCGGATCAGCCAGAAACCGTCGCCGCCGACATGGTTCATGTGCGGATAGACGGCGGCGATCGACGCCGCCATCGCGATCATCGCCTCGATCGCGTTACCGCCCTCCGCCAGAATGGCGCGGCCGTCCTCGACGGCTGCGGCATGCGGCGCACAGACGACGCCACGGCGGTGTCCGGCGGTGTAAAGATTCATGCTGGTATCAGGCTAGTTCGTCGCATCGCGCCATAAAGCACATTTTACCGGCGAAAGTAGCCTATAGTGGCGTCCAATAACTCAGCCTTGTAGGGAGGAAAATCATGTCGTTACGAAATGGTTTGATGCTGGCCGCCGCGGGTGCGCTTGCTATCGCCAGTGTGACGCTTCCGGCCCTCGCGCGCGATGGTGCGGTCACCACAACCGAATTTTCCGCGCAGGGTGTCGCCCCCAACGATCCGAAAGCAAAGCGTGCCCCGCCGCCACGCGGCGCGCCCAAGGTCGCGCCACGCCAGGCGCCCGCCCGCGTCGCACCGGTTCAGCGCGCAGCGCCCGTTCAACGTGCGGCGCCGGTCCAGCGCGTGGCACCGCGTCAGGCTCCCGTTCGCGTCGCTCCGGTGCAGCGCGCCGCTCCACAAAACATACAGCGTGCGCCGCGCACCAACGTGCAAAGAAATATCGGCGCACCCCCTTCCCGCGCTGTCGCGCCGATTGCGCCGGCAGGCCCCCGCATCATCGCAACGCCGCGGCAGGGCAATCGCGCCTTCACCCCGCGCGGCAACCGGTCAAACGTCGTCAGCGCCGCCCGCATTCGCAGCGTGCCGGCGCGCGGCGCCGGGCGCACATTCATCCAAGGCCGGAATTATTCGGTCTGGCGCAGCGGCTATCGCATGCGGCATGGCGGCGGCTGGCGAACCTTCGTCGCGCTCGGCGCGCTGGGCACCATCGCGATTGGCGCCTCGCAGTATTACCCTTACGCCTACATCCAGGCGCCGGAGCCCTATTGCGACGGCCGCACCGCCGACGGCTGTCAGCTTGTCTGGGAAGACGTCGATACGGTCGAAGGCGGAAGCTACGGTCAGTGCGTCGCCTATTGCCCTTGGCAATAAAGACGGCGCACGCCTGCGCTAGCTGACGGCAACGGCGTCGGCGATGCCGCGCTTCTTGAGCAGAGCATCGACCGCCGGCAGCCGGCCGCGGAATGCGATGTAGGCTTCGCCCGGGTCGCGCAGATTGCCGGCGCTATAGATGAAATCGCGCAGGCGTTTTGCAGTCTCAGGGTCAAACGCGTCGCCGGTCTCGGCAAACGCCTCGAAGGCGTCGGCATCGAGCACTTCCGACCACAGATAAGAGTAGTAGGCCGCGGCGTAGCCGCCGCCGGAAAACAGATGCTGGAAATGCGGCAGCCGGTGCCGCATCACGATCTCGGCCGGCATCTGGATGGCGTCGAGCGCCTTGCGTTCGAAGGCATCAATGTCGAGCATGCCCGGCTCTGGGATCGCGTGCAGGTCGAGATCGACCAGCGCGCTCGACGTA
>JANMSZ010000213.1:0-5668 GCA_031389925.1 Hyphomicrobiales bacterium
CTGTCGCGCCGCGTGCTGGAGAAGTGCGGCTTCCAGTGGACCGGCGTCGGCCTGTGCCGCATCCGCGCCATCAACTCGTCGGCGCCGATCGACCGCTTCCGCCTGGAACGTGGCATCTGGTCGGCGATCAAGACCTGGGGCAAGGGCAAAGTGAAGCGAGTGGTGTGATGTATCAACCACCGCACTTTCGCGAAACTCGGCTCGAAATCCAGCACGCGCTGGTCCAAATGCACTCCCTCGGCCTGCTGATCACGGCAGGACCCGAGGGATTGCAGGCAAACTTTATTCCGTTCCTGGTCGATGCCCGGAAATCGGAACGCGGCACGCTGCGTGCGCATCTGGCGCGCGCCAACCCGCAACTTCGCGAGTTGGCGGCGGTCGCCGAGTGTCTCGTCGTCTTCCAGGGACCGCAGCACTACATCAGCCCATCGCTCTACCCGACGAAACGGGAGACCGAAAAGGCCGTACCGACGTGGAATTACATCACGGTGCACGCATGGGGGCGCCCGCAAGTCATCGACGACGCGGCATGGCTCCGTGACCAGATAGAAGATCTCACACGCCACAACGAAGAGAAACGCGCCGCGCCTTGGCAAGTATCCGACGCGCCGGAGTCCTTCATCGCCGCGCAGATGAAAGGCATTATCGGGCTTGAAATCCCGATCGCGCGCATCGAAGGCAAATGGAAGGTCAGCCA
Source organism: Hyphomicrobiales bacterium (assembly GCA_031389925.1). Lineage (GTDB taxonomy): Bacteria > Pseudomonadota > Alphaproteobacteria > Rhizobiales > Xanthobacteraceae > Pseudolabrys. The sequence continues at coordinate 698 of JANMSZ010000213.1, forward strand.
GAACCGGCCGGCCGTCGATCAAGCCGGGGTGGTCGCGGGGTTGCGCGGTGGCGGCGGCGATGCCGAGCTGATGGCGTCGCTCGTTGCCGCCCGGAGCAAGAGCGCGCCCTGAGCGGCAGCGCGAACGCGGGGCCTTACGGCCCCTCGAGCACCGTCGGCGGTGTCGCCAACGCCTGCTCCCGAATGAAGATGTAGATTCCGGCCGCGATGATGATTCCGGCGCCGGTCAGCATTCCCCAACTCGGAATGTCGTTGAAGAAGATGTAGCCGAGGATGATCGCCCAGAAGATCGTCGAGTATTGATACGGCACCACCACCGAGGCCGGCGCCAGCTTTAGCGAACGGTTGATGCAGGTGTGGGCGATCATCGCGGTGACGCCGAGCAAGACCAGCAGCACGGTGTCGCCCCAATTCAGCGCCACCCAGGTGAACGGCGCGACAACCGCGCCGAACGCCAGCGCGCCGACGGTCTGCGTCGTCACCAGCACGATGTCGGAGGTGCCGCGCACTAGCCGCGTGCACACCATCAGAATCGAAAACGAGAAGCTGCCTGCGATCGCCACCCAGGCCGCCGGCGTCAGCGATTGCGCCGACGGATTGAGCGCGATCATGACGCCGGCAAAGCCTGCGGCGACCGCGAGCCAGCGCCGCCAGCCGACATGCTCGCCCAGGAGCCACGGCGACACCGCGGTCACGTAAATGGGTCCGGCGAGATAGAACGTCATGACGTCGGCCAGCGGCATCGACGCCAGCGCCCAGTAGAAGCAGGCGACCTCGAAGGTCGCGAACACCGGGCGCAGCCATTGCAGCAGCGGCCGCGGCGCGTCCCTGAAAGCGGCCCAGCCCTCGCGCTTGATGAAAGGCGCCAGGAACACCAGGCCTGCGGCGCTGCGCACCAGCAGCAATTGCCCGACCGAATAGGTCGCGATCAGCCATTTTCCGAGCGCGTCGTTGAGCGCAAAGAAAAAGATGCCGAACAGCATCAGCCCGATGCCGGCGACGACGTGATCCTGCTTTGCACCCGATGAATTCATGCGATGCAGGGTATATACGAAGCCGCTGGCGCTCGGCAGCGACTTGCGCGAAAATACCGGGAAAGAAACGGTCTCCGTGAGCATGATCCCGAAAAGTGGGAACCGGTTTTCGGACAAGATCATGCTCAAGCAAAGGGAAACGCCATGGCCTACGATCTCGATCAGTTCATCGCCGACACCAAAGCCGCCTTGTCGCACGACCCCGGCCCCGCCGGCCGCGAACAGGTGCGCGCCAATCTCGAGAAGCTGCTCGGCGAACCCGACTTCATCCGCCAATACGCCGGCGAGGACCAGCCGCGCGGCCTGAAGGTGCTGTACGAGGACCCCAAGCTCGGCTTCCAGGTGCTCGCGCACATCAACGACAAGGCGCGCATCTCGCCGCCGCACGATCACGGCGAGTCCTGGGCTATCTACGGCCAGGCCACGCACTATACCGACATGATCGAGTGGGAGCGCGAGGACGACGGCGGCGATCCCAAACACGCCAAGCTCAAGCCGGTCAAAAAATACCGGCTCACACCGGGCAAGGCCGGCATCTATCAGGACGGCACCATCCACTCGATCGACTATCCGGATTATGCGCGCTTCATCCGCGTCACCGGCACCAACCTCGACAAGATCCCCCGCATTCGCGTCGACCTGAAAACCGGCGCGGTCGAGCAGATGTACACGGGCCAGGCGTCGTAACGTTGCGCGCCCTCACCCCCGCCGCCGTCAAAGCCATGCTCGGCGATGGCGAAGAACTGACGCTGATCGATCTGCGCGAGGAACTCACGTTCTCGCAGAATCATCTGCTGTGGGCGCGCAACGTGCCGCTGAGCCGGCTTGAGCTGCGCTTCGCGCGGCTGGTGCCGCGCCTGACCACGCACATCGTGCTGTGCGACGACAATGACGGCCTGGTCGCGCGCGCCGCGGAAGTCCTCCAGCGCGCCGGCTATTCTAACCTGTCTTGTCTCGACGGCGGCATCGCCGCCTGGACCAAGGCCGGGCTCGTCACTTTCTCCGGCGTGCACGTGCCGAGCAAGGCCTTCGGCGAATTCATCGAGCACGACAGCGGCACGCCAAGCATCAGCGCCGACGAGTTGAACGCCATGATGCGCGCCAACACCGACATGGTGGTGCTCGACTCAAGGCCGTTCGACGAATATTCACGCGTCTCGATCCCGACCGGCATCAACGTGCCCGGCGCCGAATTGGTGCTGCGCGTGCACGACATTGTGCCGTCACCAGACACGACCATCGTCGTCAATTGCGCCGGCCGCACCCGCAGCATCATCGGCGCGCAATCGCTGATCAATGCCGGCGTGCCGAACAAAGTCGTGGCACTGCGCAACGGCACCATGGGCTGGCATCTCGCCGGACTGAAGACCGACAGCGGCAAGGCCGCCCGCTTCCCGGACGTCACCGGCACCGGGCTGGCCTGGGCCAAAAGCGCCACAGACAATGTCGCGCGTAAATTCGGCGTGCCGCGCGTCGACCATGCGACGCTGGCGCAATGGCGCGCCGACGCAACGCGCACGCTCTATGTCTTCGATGTGCGCGACCCGGCCGAATACGAAGCCGGCCATCTGCCCGGGGCATTGTCGGCGCCCGGCGGCCAGCTGGTGCAGGCCACCGACCTCTACGCCGGCACGCTCGGCGCCCGCATCGTGCTGTGCGACGACAAGGAAGCGCGCGCGGTGATGACCGCGTCCTGGCTCAAGCAGATGGGCTGGCAGGATGTCTTCGTGTTGCCCGAGGCCGGCAGCGAAACCGGGCAGCCCACCGCCAAAGTGCTCGGCACCATCCCCGCCGATGCCGCAATCGACGTCGCGACGCTGATGAACACCGACGACGTCACCATCGTCGATCTCTCGACCAGCCCGCATTATCGCCGCGGCCACATCCCCGGCGCCTGGTTCGCCATCCATGGACGGCTCGATCGTGCGCTGCCGAAAATCCAGCTGCGCGGCACTTTGGTGCTGACTTCGGAAGACGGCGTGCTCGCCGGTCTCGCGGTCGAGGAAGCCCGCGCGCTGACCAAGGCCCCGGTGCGGTCTCTCAAAGGCGGCAATGCCGCCTGGGCCGCCGCCGGCATTCCGTTCTCGACCGACGTCAAAATGGCCGACGAGCCGCTCGACGTCTGGCTCAAGCCCTATGAGCGCGCCGGCGACCCCAAGAACGCGATGAACGAGTATCTGTCCTGGGAAGTCGACCTTCTGGAGCGCATTAAGCAAGACGGAACGACGAATTTCAGCGGCCACTAGCGGCTTTTTGGCTCGCGGAGGGTGCGGGATGGGCCGCGATGGTCTATATCCCGGCCATGAAATTCCTCGACGAAGCCAAGGTCTATATCGCGTCCGGCGCGGGCGGTAACGGCTGCATCGCGTTCCGGCGCGAGAAGTTCATCGAATTCGGCGGTCCCTCCGGCGGCGACGGCGGCAGAGGCGGCGACGTCGTCATCGAGGCCGTCAACGGCCTCAACACGCTGATCGACTACCGCTACCAGCAGCACTTCAAGGCGCAGGGTGGCGAGCCCGGCATGGGCAAGGACCGTCACGGCGCCAACGGCAAGGACGTCGTGCTGCGCGTACCGATGGGCACCCAGGTCTACGAAGAAGACGGCGAAACACTGCTGGTCGATTTCACGACCATCGGCCAGCGCGTCACGATCTCCAAGGGCGGCAATGGCGGCTTCGGCAACGCCTATTTCAAATCCGCCACCAACCAAGCGCCGCGCCGCGCCAATCCCGGCCAGCCGGGCGAAGAGCGCACCATCCGCCTGCGGCTCAAGCTGATCGCCGACGGCGGCATCATCGGCCTGCCGAATGCCGGCAAGTCGACTTTCCTCGCCACCGTCACCGCGGCCAAGCCGAAGATCGCCGACTATCCGTTCACCACGCTGCATCCGCAGCTCGGCGTCGTGCGCGTCGACGAGCGCGAGTTCGTGCTGGCCGATCTGCCCGGCCTGATCGAAGGCGCGCATGAAGGCGTCGGTCTCGGCGACCGCTTCCTCGGCCACACCGAACGCTGCCGTGTTCTCTTGCATCTGATCGACGGCACCGGCGAAGATGCCGGCGCGGACTATAAAACCGTGCGCACCGAGCTTAAGGCCTATGGTCAGGGTCTGGCGGAAAAGCCCGAGATCGTGGTGCTGACCAAGATCGACTCGCTGACGCCGGAAGCGATCAAGGCGCAGACCGCCAAGTTGAAGAAGGCCTGCAAGAAGGCGCCGATGCTGATGTCGTCGGCCTCGCGCCAGGGCGTGCCCGACGTATTGCGCGCGCTGTGGAAGGTCATCGCTTCCGATCGCGTCGACGCCAATGCGCCCGACGTCAAGGAAGAAGCCTGGCACCCGTAGCCTTCGCCGCGAGCGATCTGCTAAATCACTAAAAATCGCTTCGGAGAAACGTCGCATGAAAACCCGCGCCGCGGTTGCCTGGAAAGCCGGTGAGCCGCTCACCATCGAGACTATCGACATCGAAGGCCCCAAAGCGGGCGAGGTGCTGGTCGAAGTGATGGCGACCGGCGTCTGCCATACCGACGCCTACACGCTGTCGGGCGCCGATCCGGAAGGCCTCTTCCCCGCGATCCTGGGCCTCGAGGGCGCCGGCATCGTGCGCGAGGTCGGCCCCGGCGTCACCTCGCTGAAAGCCGGCGACCACGTCATCCCGCTCTACACACCTGAGTGCAGGGCTTGCAAAACCTGCCTGTCGCAGCGCTCGAACCTGTGCACCGCGATCCGCACCACGCAGGGCAAGGGCGTGATGCCGGACGGCACGTCGCGCTTCAAGTGCGAGAGCGACACCGTCTTCCACTACATGGGCTGTTCGACCTTCGCCAATTTCACCGTGCTGCCGGAGATCGCTTTGGCGAAAGTCCGCGAGGACGCGCCGTTCGACAAGATCTGCTACATCGGCTGCGGCGTCACCACCGGCATCGGCGCCGTCATCAACAC
>JANMSZ010000242.1:0-4032 GCA_031389925.1 Hyphomicrobiales bacterium
CGCGAAAGCGGGAATCCAATTCTAAATCTAAAAAGCTGGGTCCCCGCTTTCGCGGGGACGAGCGGCGATCGTCACTGCTGCACGCGCAGGCCCAGCAGGAAAACGCTGGCGCTGTAGTCGTTGCCGGTGACGTTCGAGCGCAGCCAGTCCTGGCGGAATTCGCCTTTGACTTGCATCATGCGGTTGAGCTTGTAGGTCAGCCCTAAGCCGAACGAGTAGCGTTTGTCCTCGCGGTCGGTGATGACGTCGGCGCCTTTGTAGGTGTCGAGTCCGACGCCCAGCTTCACCGTGCCGATCAGCCAGCGCCGGAACGAATGATCGACCTGCAGGCCGACGTCGCGATAGAGCACGCCGGAAACGCCGGCAATGGTCGACTCGCCGACGCTCGAGGCGGCGGTGAGCTTCGCGGTCGTCAAAGCGTTGACGGTCCAGACCAGCGACGCATTGCCGATCAGACCGGAGATCTGGTTCAACCGCGGGTCTTCGTAGTTTCGCCGCGTGTAGCCGATCGCGGCTTCGCCGGTGAGAAACCGTGACAACTCGAAAGTCGAGCCGACTTTTCCGGTCAGGCCTTTCGAATTGCGCTGATAGCCGGCAAGATCCGCGTTGAGATCGTGCACGCGCGTATCGGCGCCGACTTCGACAAAGGGTGTGACGCCGGGCGTAAGTTCGTAGCCGCCGCGCAGCGCACCGGTATATTGGTTATAGTTTCGATCTTTGTTGCTGCCGGTGGTGCCGTCGGTGAACGTCGAGTCCTGATAGGCGGTGCGCTCGGCATCGCCTTTGATCGACACGTCGACGCGATTGAAGCGCTGGCTGAGCCCCGCATTGCCGCCGACGGTGGTGAAGATCGGCAGCTTGGAAAGGCCGGCCTCCAGATTCGGGCTGCCGGGATTGTCGGTGGCGACCAGCAGGCGGGTGCCGAGATTGATACGTGTGTCGCGCGTGACGTCGACACGGCCATCCACCTTGCCGTTGAAGTTCGGGCGGCTCAGCGTCGGCGAGGTATCGGGGCTGAAGCCTGTGTAACTGCCGCGCAACTCGGCTTTCAGTTCGTGCCGCGACCAGTTCGACTGCGCCAGCAATTCCGGCGCGACGGTGTAAAGCGACGCGCCTTTGCCGCCGGACGTGCGCGCCGGATTGGTATCGTAGCCGCCGATCAATTCGACGGCGGGAAACAGCGTAAAGCCGCCGGCGCGAATGCCGAGCTGCGCATAAGGATCGTCAAGCTCGACGTGCGCCTTACGCTTGGTCGGTTTCTTACGGATCGGGCCGATCTCCGGTACCGCCGGCTCGCCCGGCGCCGAGGCCATCGCGCGGCTGGCGGCGGTCGAGGCCGGTTTCTGATAGGGCGATATCGCGACCGGCGCGGGCGTCTTAGGCGCGGACGTCTTGGGCGTGGAAGTTTTGGCCGCGGCCGCCTGCGCGTCGGTGCCCGCGGGTTTCGCTTTTGCCTTTTTCGCTTTGGCTTTGCGGCTGTTCGTCGAATCAAAACCGGTGTCGCCCGCGGCCGATGGCGGCGGCGTCAGCGTGGTCGACGGGCCGAGCTGCGCCAGCTCCGGCTGCGCGAATTTCTGGAAACGCGGGGGATTGCGCGGATCGGTTTGCAGCTTCGGCGCCAGCGGCGGATCGGGCGCGGCGACCTGGGCGCACGCATCCGCAATGCCCAGCATCAGGCAGGCGGCGGCAAACGCGCCGACAAGCGCGGCCTGACATGAAAGGGAAAAGCGCTGCACGTCCGCTACTCAAGCCTCCTGTGCCCGGCGCGGACGCGTCCATAGGGGCGCGCCCGCCGGCGGGCGGGAGTGGTTAACGGACGTTAAAGGCCTATGGTTAATGAGGCGTTGATTAGCGGAAAGGCTCAGTTTGCGGGCCTAAATCCAGCCTTTGAGCTCGCGGTCGACGAGGTCCTGGATCACCTGCATGCCGCCGGGCGTGTCGTTGAGGCAGGGAATGGCCGCAAAATTCTCCCCGCCGGCGTCCTTGAAGAACTGGGCGTTCTCCATGGCGATCTCTTCCAGCGTCTCGAGGCAATCGGACGAAAAGCCGGGCGTAATGACGGCGAGATTCTTAACGCCCTGCGCGGCCAGCGCTTTCACGGTGACGTCGGTATAGGGCTTGAGCCACTCGGCCGGGCCGAAGCGCGACTGGAAGGTCAGCATCAACTGCTTGTCGTCGAGCTTGAGCCGTTCGCGCAGCAGCCGCGCGGTCGCGGCGCATTGGCAATAATACGGATCGCCCTTGCGCAGATATTCTTCCGGCATGCCATGGAACGAGGCGATGATGACGTCCGGCTTGAACGAAAGCTTCGCCAGGCTTTCGTCGACCGACGCCGCCAGCGCCTCGATATAGACCGGCTCGTCAAAATAAGCCGGCGCAACGCGCAGCGCCGGCTGCCAGCGCATGCGCGCCAGCACCTCGAAGGCCTTGTCGCAAACCGTCGCCGTGGTCGCCGCGGCGTATTGCGGATAGAGCGGCACCAGCAGGATACGGTCGCAGCCCGCGGCCTGCATCGCATCAAGACGCGATTTGATCGAGGGATTTCCGTAGCGCATAGCCCAGTCGACCAGCAGGCGCTGATCGTTGGCGAGCGACGCAGCGAGCTTGTCGGCTTGCGACCGCGTGATGGTCTTGAGGAAGGACTCGTTGCGCTCGCGATTCCAGATCTTGTCGTAGTCGCGGCCTTTGCGGCCCGGACGGAACGTCAGGATGATGAGGTTGAGCACCAGCCACCACTTGAGGCGATTCTCCTCGATCACGCGGCGGTCGGACAGAAACTCGGCGAGATAGCGCCGCATCGACCAATAGTCGGTGGCGTCGGGCGTGCCGAGATTGACCAGCAGCACGCCGACGCGGCGCGGTGGTATCGTGGGATGGCCGGCAGGTTTGTGGGAGGCGTCGGTCATGGCGGCACTCAGGGGCAAAGACCGGGCGGGGTCAAGAGTGTCCTACCCCGTCGGCCGCTCATCGGCGATCACCTTGCCGTCGTTCGGCAGCGAACCGGGTGCGACCAGCTTCACCGCGCCTTTGAGCTTGGTGACCGACTGCAGCGTCTCAGCAATCGCCGCCTCAAGTGCGGCGTCCAGCGAAGCGCATTCGGCCAGCAGCGTCATGGTGTCCTGTTCGGCCTCGCGGCCGACGACGAGCCGCAGCCGCGCCAGTTGCGGATGACGCGCGGCGATCTCGGCGACCTGCTTGGGATGCACGAACATGCCTTTGACCTTCGCGGTCTGGTCGGCACGGCCCATCCAGCCTTTGATGCGCGCGTTGGTGCGCCCGCACGGCGACACGCCCGGCAAGAACGCCGAGAGATCGCCGGTGCCGAGCCGGATCATCGGATAGTCCGGATTGAACGACGTCACCACCACCTCGCCGACCTCGCCTTCACCGACCGGATCGCCAGTGCCGGGCCGCACGATCTCGACGATCACGGATTCGTTGACGATCATGCCCTCTTGCGCCTCGCTCTCGTAGGCGATCACGCCGAGTTCGGCGGTGGCATAGCATTGCAGCACCGCGACGCCGCGCTGCTTAAGTTCGGCGCGCAGCGAGGCCGGCAGCGCCGCACCGGACACCAGCGCGCGCTTGAAGGACGACGCGTCCTTGCCGGTCTTCTCGGCAGCATCGAGCAATATCTTGAGAAAATCCGGCGTGCCGACGTAGCCCGACGGCTTGTAGTGCCCGATGGCGTCGAGCTGCTGCTCGGTGTTGCCGACGCCGCCGGGAATGACCGCGCAGCCGAGCGCATGCGCGCCCGACTCCAGGATGAAGCCGCCGGGCGTCAGGTGATAGGCGAAGGAGTTGTGCACGATGTCGTCGCGGCGGAAGCCCGCGGCGTAACAGGCGCGTGCCGCGCCCCACCAGTCATTGCCAAAACCTTCCGGCTCGAAGATCGGCCCCGGCGACATCAGCAGACGCCGCACCTTGCCGGCTGGTGTGACGTTGAGCCCGCCGAACGGCGGATTGTCCTTTTGCAACTGCGCGATATCGGATTTGCGCAGCACCGGCAGCTTCGCCAGCGCTTCGCGCGAG
>JANMSZ010000244.1:0-20911 GCA_031389925.1 Hyphomicrobiales bacterium
AGACCAACTGCGCGCCGAGTTCGCCATGTCGACACGGCGGCTTGAAGTCAGCGTCGAAAACCTCCGCACCAAGAGCACCAGCCAGCTTGCCGAACTCGGCAAGAAGGGCGACGCCATCAACCGGCTCAAGATCGAGCTCGGCGAAAAGACCGCCACCATTTTCGCGCTCGAAGCGCGCGACAAGGCGCTGCGCGATCAGCTGCGCGCCACCGAAGAAGAATTCTCGGTCAAGAGCGGCAACATGCTCGACGCCCAGCGTTCGCTCGAAGGCAAGGAAGCCGAGCTTGCCAAGATGATCAGCGAACTCGACGAACGGTCGAGCGAAGCCGACGCGCACAAGATCGACATCGTCGCGCTCAAGACTCAGGTCGAAGCGCTCAAGGATCGGCTCGGCGACGCCGGCAACGAACTCAAGACCGTGGAAGACCGCCGCGACGCCGAACGCGTCGAGCTCAAGGCTGCGACCCAGGAACTGCAGGAAGAGCGCGGCAAGGTCGAGAACCTCGGCCGCCGCGTTTCCGAACTCGAACAGGCGCTGGTGGCGCAGACCACCGAAGCGGAAATCCTCGGCCGCCGCGCTCAGGACCTGGAGAACCGCCTCGGCGACCAGTCCAAGGCGCTCAACGAAAGCGAATTCGAACTCAAGATGCTGCGCGGCGAGATCGAAACCGCGCGCAAGACCGAAAGCGACCTTCGCGCGGCGATCGCCGAACTCGACGGCCGCGCCAGTTCGGCGACCCAACAGCTCAAAGGCGAAAACGCCCAACTGCTGGCCGAGATCGAGCGCACCAAGGCCGAGCGCGACCGTTTCGCCGGCGACCTCAGCGCCATGAAGCGCGAGACCGAGGAAAGCTGGGCCTCCGAGCGGGTCGAGAACGCCCTTCTGCGCGAGCGCATCAACGACGTCGCCGCGGAAGTGGCGCGGCTGGCTTCGGCGCTGGAAGGCCCGGACTCGCCGATCGACGCGATCCTGGCCGCCGAAACGGCGCGCGATCGCGCCGCGGGCGGCATTGTCGCGGCGAACGTCAATGTCGGCATGCCGCAGGCGCCGGCAGCCGGCGGCAATCTCGCCGACCGCATCCGCGCCCTGCAGCAGGCGTCACGCACGCCGCACGGCGACGACCCGAAAAACCACAATTAAACGGGAAAGCGAGGGCGGTGCCCTCGCTTGACACTCCTGACGCGCACTCCTTATATCGCCGTAACTTTCGGGCGGTTAGCTCAGCGGGAGAGCACACCCTTCACACGGGTGGGGTCATAGGTTCGATCCCTATACCGCCCACCATTTAAAAGGCCCGCGAACAGCGGGCCTTTTTGTTCTTGCCGAGTTGCGGAGCGATCAACTCTTCTCGGAACCGACTTGTTCGACGAGGGCGACGATAGCGCGGCGAACCTTGGGGCTCGAGATGCGGATAAAGCCCTTTATCAAAGCAAGCCCGTCGGACGTTGCCAGAAAATCCGAGACAAAGTTGAGCGTCGGGTCCGCTTCGTTCGCGCGCCGGTCGCCGGCCGCGCCCGGCAGATCTTCGAAGAAGAAACCAGGCGTAACTCCCAACGCCAGGGAGATTTGCTGAAGGCGGCTGGCCCCGACCCGGTTGGTTCCTTTCTCGTATTTCTGAACCTGCTGAAACGTGAGCCCGATCGCATCGCCAAGCTTCTCTTGGCTCATGCCAATCAACAGTCGTTGCATGCGGATTCGCGAGCCGACGTATTTATCGATGGGGTTCGGGCTCTTCTTCTTTGCCATTTGCGGCGCAACAATTCCTTAGATCGACATTCTCAAGGCGCGGTTGTGGTGCCTAAAGATGTGACCAGAACGTGCCGATCCTGTCATTAAAGTGGTACTGTAAATTCGTTAGACAGCGTCGAACGACGCGTCCGACAAAGGCCACGAGATCGTGGATCAGTTCCCGCTGGAGATCGCGGTTGCGAAGTGAGGGCGTTAGTGGCGGGTCGCCGGATCGCGCGTGAGATTCTTCGCCGCAAGTTCGTCGAGGTATTCCTGCCAATATTTCGCGTGGTTGCGGCCGAGATCGAGCAGATAGTCCCAGCCGAAGATTCCGGTCGAGTGCATGTCGTCGAACACCAGCCGCACAGCGTAATTGCCGATCGGCAGCACTTCCATGATGCCGACGTTCTTCTTGCCGGGCACGGTCTTGCGCTGGTCCGGCGAATGGCCCTGCACTTCCGCGCTCGGGCTTTTCACCCGCAGATATTCAGCGGGCAGATCGAAGCTGCCACCGCCCTCGAAAGTGACGGTGAGCGTCTTGCGGTCTTTGTGCAGACGAACTTCGGTCGGCCAAGTTTCGTTGGTTGCCTCGGTCATCACGCTTCCTTGCACGCCGCCGGTTAAACGGCAAACCGCACGCTGCCGGCGCCGCCGATATCATAGCCGCCCATCTCCCGCGCGCGCGCCGTAAGCTCACTCGAATGCAGGAACTTGATCAGCGCCTGCAACGCCGGGCGGAAATAATCGCGCTGGCGCATCACCAGGTCGAACGGCTCCCACGCAACCGAGACGAAATCGAGCCCGGCGGCATCGGCGACCGCGCGGCTGGCAACGCCGGTGTCGGCGCGCCCGGCGCGGATCGCCTGCGCGATATCGGGGCCAGTGGGGCAGACCGGCGTAACAGCGTCGAGCTTGTCGAGCGACGACTTCGCCCGCTGCAGCAAAGCCAGCAGCAGCAGTTGCGCACCGGCGCCCTGCGGCCGCATCGCGATGCGCGCATGCTTGGCGATCACATCTTCAATCGAATTGAGCTTGAGCGGATTGCCCGGCGCGACCAGGAATCCCTGCTCACGGCGGCAGAACGCAACCATCACGGCGTCCTGCATATCGCTGCGGCTCTTCATCGCCGCAACATTGGCGTCGGCCGCCGGATCGTCGAGTGCGTGCAGATGAATGGCCGCAGCCATGGTTTCGCCGGCCGTGAAGCGGGCAAAGCCGGCTTCGCTGCCGACGGCCAAAGTCGCGAGGCCCGAGCCGCTCTCCCGCAAGGCCCATTCCAGCAGCGGATCGTGGCTGCCGGCGACAATCGGCGCCGGCTCCGGCCGCGTCAGCCCCGCCGGCCGCGAGACGCTGGAGGCGAGCCAATGGTCGAGCTCGGCCTTGGGAAACAGCCAGCGCCCGGTGACTTTGGTGCAGGGCACCGTGCCTTCGGCCACCATCTCATAGATCTTGCGCTCCTTGAGACGGAGATAGCGGGCCGCTTCGGCGGTGGTGAAAAGCTCCATGCGGTTTACCTGCGCCCATATGCACCTTTTCTGGACAATGCCCAACGGCACCGAAAAGACAAGGCGGGCGCGCAGACCGCGATCAGGGACTATTCGCCGGCTGGTTTAGTGCGAAATCATCCACGGGCGGCTGGTCGGGAAACTCTTGGCGCCATCCTTGCGGCGCAGCGTCTTACGGGACAGTCCCGCCTTTCCCGAGCAGCAGGAACAGCCGGCGCCGTGGCTCTTGCTCGACAACGCCGGCGCGTGGGAGCTGCGCTCGTTGGTGGCGTGCGCAAGACGGCGTTCGGCCGACAGACCGGAAAAATACGGAGCCGTCAGATAGGCGCGCGGCGCTTGGTCGCCGCAGTGCGGGCACTCGTGGCCGAGATCGCTTTCCGCCATCGGCCGCATCTGCGTGAACGGGCCGCAGTCGGCGCACATATATTCGTAAGTCGGCATCGGCAGCCTCTGAGATGGCTGCGGCCCGGATGCGAGATGGCTTTCGGCCACCCCGCACCCGTGCCGCGGGGGTTACTTGTCCGGCGACAGCGGCAGATCGATGCCGCCTTTGATGTGTTTGATCGGCCCCGCCGCGCTCGGCATGATGTCGAAGTCGAAGATTTCGGTCGGCAGCCAGAGCGTGGCACAGGCGTTTGGAATATCCACGACGCCCGAGATGTGGCCCTGCACCGGCGCCGTGCCGAGGATAGAATAAGCCTGCGCCGGCGTGTAACCGAACTTCGTCATGTACGAGATCGCGTTTAAACAGGCCTGGCGATAAGCGACGTGGACGTCGAGATAGTGCTGCTTGCCCTGCTCGTCGACCGAAATGCCTTCGAAGATCAGATAGTCCTTGTAATTCGGCGTGATCGGCGACGGCCTGAAGATCGGATTCTTGATGCCGTATTTCGCCATGCCACCCTTGAGCACCTCGACCTTGAGATGCACCCAGCCGGCCATTTCGATGGCGCCGCAGAAGGTGATTTCGCCGTCGCCCTGGCTAAAGTGCAGGTCGCCCATCGAGAGGCCGCCGCCCTTCACGTAAACGGGGAAGTAGATCTTCGAGCCGCGCGACAGATCCTTGATGTCGCAGTTGCCGCCATGTTCGCGCGGCGGCACGGTGCGGGCGCCCTCCGAAGCGATCTTGTTTTTGACGTCGCCTTTGGCGGCGCCGGCGTGAGCGGTGGCGGCGAAGGGCGGCGCCGCGAGCGGCGGCACGCGGTTCGGATCGGTCGCGATGAAATCGCCTTCGCGCTTGTTCCACATATCGAGCATCTTCTGATCCGGCAGACAGCCGATCAGGCCCGGATGGATGAGGCCGGCGAATTTCACGCCCGGCACGTGCCGCGAATGCGTGTAGAGGCCAGAAATATCCCAGATCGATTTCTGCGCCAGCGGGAAGTGCTCGGTGAGGAAGCCGCCGCCGTTCTTCTTGGAGAAGAAGCCGTTGAAGCCCCACTGGCTCTCCGGCAGCGTGCCGATGTCCAAGAGATCGACGACCAGCAGGTCGCCAGGCTCGGCGCCTTCGACACCAATAGGTCCCGACAGGAAGTGCACGATCGACAAATCGATGTCGCGTACGTCGTCGGCGGAATCGTTGTCCTTGATGAAGCCGCCGGTCCAATCGTAGGTCTCGACGATGAAATCGTCGCCGGGCTTGACCCACGCCACCATCGGGATGTCCGGGTGCCACCGGTTGTGAATCATGTCGTTCTTGTAAGGCGTCTCCGACAGGTCGATTTTGATCAAGGTCTTAGCCATACTACGTGCTCCTTCCGCACAACCCTGTTCGAGGCGCTTCTCACAAAACTGTGCCGGCGCGCCCCTTCAACGCCGGCATTCCCATTGACGTCAGACGGCGAGGTAGCGCGCGATCGCGGCCTCATCGACGTTGGCGCGCTGGTCCTGATGCACGATGCGGCCGTTCTCCATGACCAGGATGCGGTCGGCGACGTCGAGCACGAAACTGAGCACCTGCTCGCAGACGACAATGGTCAGATTGCGCAGTTGCCGGATTTGCTTCAGTACGACGGCGATGTCTTTGATGATTGATGGCTGGATGCCCTCGGTTGGTTCGTCGAGCAGCAAAATTTTCGGGTCGCTGGCGAGCGCACGGGCGATGGCCAATTGCTGCTGCTGGCCGCCGGACAAATTGCCGCCGCGGCGCTTGTCGAATTCGGCGAGAATCGGAAACAGGCTGTAGATCTCGTCGGGGATTTCGGTCTTGCCGGTCACCACCAGACCGGTCTGAATGTTTTCGCGCACCGTCATGGTGCCGAATATCTGACGGCCCTGCGGCACATAGGCGAGGCCGCGCTTGACTCGCGAATGGCTCGGCAGGCCGGCGACATCCGTCCCTTCGACCGAGATTTCGCCGGACCGGGAGGGAAGCACGCCGATGAGCGATTTCATCAGCGTCGACTTGCCCATGCCATTGCGGCCGACCACGGCGACGATCTCGCCCTGCGCCACCGACATATCGATGCCGTGCAGCACCTGGCTCTGGCCGTAGGCGACGTTGAGTCCGCGGACGTTGAACATCGAGCTCTCCTGAAACGTGGCTTAATGACCGAGATAAACTTCCTTGACGCGCGGATCGGCGTGGATCTTTTCCATGTCGCCCTCGCAGAGCACCTTGCCCTGGTGCAGCACCGTGACGCGGTGCGCGATGCTTTCGACGAACTTCATGTCGTGCTCGATCACCACCACCGACCGGTTCTTGATGATGGCGTTCAGCAACGCCGCGGTCTTGGCGCGCTCCGACACGCTCATGCCGGCGACCGGCTCGTCGAGCATCAGCAATTCGGGGTCCTGGATGAGCAGCATGCCGATCTCAAGCCACTGCTTCTGCCCGTGGCTCAGCGTCTCGGCGGAACGGTCGAGCTGATCCGAGAGATAGATCATCTCCGCGATCTCGCGCACACGCTCGATGATCTCGGAGGTGCGGTTCCAGAACAGAGCGCCGAGCACTTCGCGGCCGCGCGGAAAGGAAAGCTCCAGGTTCTCGAACACCGTGAGATCGTCATAGATCGACGGCGTCTGGAACTTGCGGCCGATGCCGCGGCGGACGATCTGCTGTTCCTTGAGCGTCGAGATTTCCTGGTTCTTGAACTTGATGGAGCCGGACGACAATTTTGTGCGGCCGCAGATCAGATCGAGCACCGTCGTCTTGCCGGCGCCGTTGGGGCCGATGATCACGCGAAGCTCGCCTTTGTCGATGTACAGATTGAGGTCGTTGACCGCCTTGAAGCCGTCGAACGAAACCGTGACGCCTTCGAGTGCGAGGAGAAAATCTGTCTCGTTTGACATGCCTATCTCCTCACTCGGCCGGCGATGGGCTGACGCTCGGCGTCGCGCCGGATTTGCCGAACCTCAGCCGCGACACCCACGGCATCACCTGATCGCTCAGCAGGCCGGCGAGGCCGCGCGGGAACGCCAGCACGACGGCGATGAACAGGCCGCCCATCGCAAACAGCCACAGTTCCGGAAAGCTTTCGGAGAAGACGGTCTTGCCGTAGTTGATCAGCAGCGCACCGGCGACGGCGCCGACCAACGAATGCCGGCCGCCCACCGCGCAGAAGATCACCATTTCGATCGATGGCACGATGCCGACGAAGGACGGCGACATGAAGCCGACCTGCAAGGTGAACATGGCGCCGCCGACCGCCGCGATCGCCGAGGCCAGGCAGAAGATGAACACCTTGAAGTTGGCGACGTCGTAGCCGGAGAAGCGAACGCGGTCCTCCTTGTCGCGGATGGCGACCAGGATGCGCCCAAGCTTGCTGGTGAGGATGAACCGGCCGAGCAGGATGCAGCCGATCAGCAAGACGCAGCAGACGTAGTACAGGATCACCTTGGAGTGGTCGGGACGGATGTCCCAGCCGAGCATCGTGCGCAGATCGGTGATGCTGTTGACGCCGCCGGTAAAGCCCTGCTGGCCGATGATCAGAATGGTCATCACCGCCGACAGCGCCTGGGTGATGATGGCGAAATAGACGCCGCCGACCCGGCGCTTGAACATCGCGTAGCTGAGAACGAAGGCCATGATGCTGGGCACCAGGATGATCGCCGCTAGCGTGAAGCTGAACGACTGGAACGGCTTCCAGAACAGCGGCAATTCGGTAATTTGATTCCAGTCCATGAAATCGGGGATGCCGGGCGTCGATTGGATCTTGGTGTTGGCGACGCTCGAGGCTTCGAGCTTGAGGAACATCGCCATGCAGTAGCCGCCGAGGCCGAAGAACACGCCCTGCCCCAGGCTGAGAATGCCGGTGTAGCCCCAGCACAGCACCAGCCCGAGCGCGACGAAGGAGTAAGTCAGGTATTTTCCGACCAGATTGAGCCGGAAGACATCGAGCGTGAGCGGCAGCACGACGAGAATGAGTGCGGCCAGCAGCATGATGGCGATGATGTCGTAAGACGGTTTGCCGAAAAGAGACTTCGACATGGGCGATTACTTCCTGACCTTGAGGACGAACAGGCCTTGCGGGCGCAACATCAGAAGTCCGATGACGATCAGCAGCGTCGTAACCTTGGCGTTCGAACCCGACGTAAAGAACTCGAGCGTCGACTGCGATTGCGAGATCGCGAGCGCCGAAGCGATGGTGCCGAGCAGGCTCTGCGCGCCGCCGAACACGACCACCAGGAACGTATCGACGATATAGAGCTGGCCGGCGCTCGGGCTGGTCGAGCCGATCATGGTGAAGGCCGAGCCGGCGACGCCGGCGATGCCGCAGCCGAGCCCGAAGGTCAGCCGGTCGATGCGGCGCGTATCGATACCGACGGCGCCGCTCATAATGCGGTTGTTCACCACGGCGCGCACCTGCAGACCCCAGCGCGAGCGGAACATCAGCAACGCGACGACGCCGGTGATCATGAGCGTCAGGGCCATCACGAACAGGCCGTTGATCTGAACCTCGATGCTCTCGGTGACGGGGAGCGACCCCATCATCCACGACGGCAACTCGACGCCGACTTCGCGGGCGCCGAAAACGGTGCGGAACGCCTGCTGCATCATCAGGCTCAGGCCCCAGGTCGCGAGCAGCGTGTCGAGCGGCCGGCGGTAGAGATGCCGAATCAATAGCCATTCGGTCGCGAGCCCCATCGCGCCCGAGACCACGAACGCGACGATCATGGCGACGAAAAAGTAGACGCCGAAGAGGCCAGGCAAATAGGTCTGGAACAGGTGCGAGCAGAGGAAGGTCATGTAGGCGCCGAGGATCATGAACTCCCCGTGCGCCATGTTGATCACGCCCATCTGCCCGAAAATGATGGCAAGGCCGAGCGCCATCAGCACGAACACCGAGAACAGGATCAGCCCGGCGAAGCCCTGCATCACCAGGATCGATCCAAGATCGCCGAACGAATAGCCGAAGAGCATCGCTTCGCTCCGTGAAACCGCTTCAGGCGGGATTTCGATGAACCGTCAGTCGCACCACTCCGGCGCTTGCCCCGGCGCGATGCGCCGGGGCCTTGGCGTCAGATCACTGGTAGCCCAATCACTGGTAGCCTTTGGGGAACGGATCGGGCTGGACCAACTCGGCGGTTTCATAGACAAGCTCGTACTGACCATCGAGCTTGGCCTTGCCGACTCGCGTCTTGGACCAGAGATGATGGTTCTCGTGGATGCGGACGTAGCCTTCCGGAGCGCCCTTGAATTCCACGCCGGGCGACGCGGCAGCGACCTTGTCGATGTCGAAGCTGCCGGCCTTTTCGACGGTCAGTTTCCATAACCACGGGCCGAGATACGCGGCCTGGGTCACGTCGCCGATCACGGTCTTCTCGCCCCACATCTTCTTGAATGCGGTCACGAAGGCTTTGTTGTTCGGGTTGTCGAGCGACTGGAAGTACTTCATGCAGGCGAAGGCGCCGGCAATGTTTTCGCCGCCAATACCGTCGATCTCGTCCTCGGTCACCGAAATCGTCAGCAGCGTCTGCTTGCTGAGGTCGATGCCCGCGGCCTTGAGCTGCTTGTAGAAGGCGACGTTGGAGCCGCCGACGATGATCGCGTAGATCACATCCGGCTTGGTGAGCTTGATCTTGTTGATCACCGAGTTGAACTGGGTATGGCCGAGCGGGAAGTATTCTTCGCCGACGACCTTGGCGCCCTTCAGATGGCCTTCGATGTGCTTGCGGGCGATCTTGTTCGACGTCCGCGGCCAGATGTAGTCGGAGCCAAGCAGATAGAAGGTCTTGGCCTTCTTCTCTTTTTCCACCCAGTCGAGGCCGGCGATGATCTGCTGGGTCGCCTCCTGGCCGGTGTAGATGACGTTCTTCGACTGCTCGAGACCTTCGTAGAAGGTCGGATAGTAGAGCATGCCGTTATATTGCTCGAACACCGGCAGCACCGCCTTGCGGGACGCCGAGGTCCAGCAGCCCATGACGGCCGCGCATTTGTCGTTGACCAGAAGCTTTTTCGCCTTTTCGGCGAAGGTCGGCCAGTCGCTGGCGCCGTCTTCCTGGATGAACTTGATCTTGCGCCCCAGGACACCGCCCTGAGCATTGATCTGTTCGATCGCCAGTTTCTCGGCTTCCACCGAACCGGTTTCCGAAATCGCCATCGTGCCGGTGACAGAATGCAGAATGCCGACAGTGACCTCGGTGTCGGTCACGGCCAGGCCGGTGGTGTTGACCTTCGCGGTGGGGAAAGCCTGCGCGAAGACCTTGGATGGCGCGAGCATCGCGGCCGCCGATAGCGCGGCGGTCCCGAGAAGAAGCTTGCGGCGTAACGGTGAGTGAAGATCGGTGGGCGGTCTCTTTGGCATGCGTCGCCTCATGACTTTGGTTAATCCCAGGAGGCGATGGTCCCGCACTCCTGGAGCCATGCTGGTCCGAATTGCTGCATTGCAGCATACGTCGATTGACGTATACGCCTACGCATATCAACGTAGGATAATGCCCAAGAGATGGGGGTTTCGCTGGCTTCTGACGCGTGAACGGCATCACTGAAGCTGTGCATTATTTTGCATCGCACACTGCTCAGTTTTTCCTCGTCAGGAGCGCGCACAGCGGGGCTAGGTTGCCGCAGAGGTGCGTTTAGTCGTGAACCACGGGCTGCAAAACGTTGCGAATTTACGGCCTCGTCGCCGTGAGAAAGTTCGCACGCCATGACCGCGCAACAGAAAATTGTCCGCGTCCGGCGCAACTACAATCAGTGGGTCGCGAACCAGACGCTTGAAGACTATGCGCTGCGCTTCACGGCCAAGAGCGCGCGCCGCTGGTCGAGCCTGCGCGTGGCCAACACCGCCATCGGCGCGATCTCGTTCCTCGCCCTGGAGGCGATCGGCGGCGCGATCACCGTCAACTACGGATTCACCAACGCGACCACGGCCATCCTTCTGGTCGGCGCGCTGATTTTCTTCACCGGACTGCCGATCGCCTATTACGCCTCGACCTACGGCGTGGACATCGATCTGCTGACGCGCGGCGCGGGCTTTGGCTATATCGGCTCGACCATCACGTCGCTCATTTATGCGTCATTCACGTTCCTGTTTTTCGCCATCGAAGCCGCGATCATGTCGCTGGCGCTCGAAATGTGTTTCGGTGTGCCGCTATTCGTCGGCTACGTGCTGAGTTCGCTCGTCGTCATTCCGCTGGTCACCCACGGCATCACCTTCATCAGCCGGTTTCAGTTATGGACGCAGCCGATCTGGGTCGTGCTGCATCTCCTGCCCTTCGCTTTCATCGCAGCGATCGACCTGCCGTTGTTCAAGGAGTGGACGGATTTCGCCGGCACCGATCAGCCGGCAGGCGATTCATTCAACCTGATACTTTTCGGCATGGCGTCGACCGTGGTGTTCTCCCTGGTCGCGCAAATCGGCGAACAGGTCGACTTCCTGCGGTTCCTGCCGGCCCGCACCAAAGAGAACCGCGTCGCGTGGTGGATCTCCAACCTCTCGGCCGGCCCCGGGTGGATCATCCCGGGTGTGTTGAAGATGCTGGCGGGTTCGTTTCTCGCCTTTCTTGCGGTGCGCCATCTCGTACCGCTGGAGAAGGCCGCTGAACCGACGCAAATGTATCTGGTCGCCTTCCAGTATGTATTTTCGTCGCCCAACATGGCGCTGGCGTTCACCGGCGCCTTCGTCATCGTCTCTCAGCTCAAGATCAACGTCACCAACGCCTATGCTGGCTCGATCGCCTGGTCGAATTTCTTCTCCCGCCTGACGCACAGCCATCCGGGACGCGTGGTCTGGGTGGTGTTCAACGTCACCATCGCCTTGCTGCTGATGGAGCTCGGCATTTTCAAGGCGCTCGAACGCATCCTTGGATTCTATTCGATTGTCGCCGTGGCCTGGGTCGGCGCGCTGGTCGCCGACCTCGTCATCAACAAGCCGTTGGGCTTGAGCCCCCCGCTGATCGAATTCAAGCGTGCGCATTTGTACGACATCAATCCGGTCGGCGTTGGCGCCATGGTGCTGTCGACGATTGCAGGCGTCGTTGCGCTGACTGGCGCACTGGGAGAGACCCTGCAGGCGCTGGCGGCGTTTCTCGCGCTGGCGGTCGCTTTCGTCGCGGCGCCCGCCATCGCCTATGCGACCCGCGGCGCCTACTACATCGCCCGCGCGCCGCGGCGCGATTGGGCCGGCCAGACGACCATTGCCTGCGTGATCTGCGAACACCCGTTCGAACCCGAGGACATGGCGCAGTGCCCCGCCTATTCCGGGCCGATCTGCTCGCTGTGCTGCTCGCTCGAAACGCGTTGCCACGATTTGTGCAAGCCGCACGCTCGCGTCTCGAACCAATTCGTCAAATATCTGCGCCGCCTGCTGCCGGAATCGGCGGTCTCGACCATCAACACCAATCTCGGCCGCTATCTCGGCGTGCTGTTGTTGTTTTCCGCGCTGATCGGCGCCGTGCTGGCGCTGGTCTATTTCCAGATCACGGTCGATTCCTACATCAATGGCGACGGGCTCAAATCCGCGCTGTGGACGGTCTACTTCGTCCTCACCATCATCGCCGGCATCGGCGCCTGGCTTCTGGTGCTGGCGCAGGAAAGCCGGCGCGTCGCCGAAGAGGAGACGTCCCGGCAGACCGATCTGCTGATGCAGGAAATCGAGGCCCACAAACGCACCGACGCCAAACTGCAACGCGCCAAGGAGGTCGCCGAGGCCGCCAGCGAAGCCAAAAGCCGTCATCTGGTGGGCCTAAGCCACGAATTGCGCACGCCGCTCAATTCCATCCTGGGCTATGCGCAGGTTCTCGAGCGCGACCCGAGCATTCCGCCCAAGCGGACCGCCGCGGTGAAGGTGATCCGTCACAGCGCCGAGCATCTGTCGGGGCTGATCGACGGCTTGCTCGACATTTCCAAGATCGAAGCCGGACGGTTTCATCTCGACCGGACGGAAGTCCGCACCAAGGAATTCCTCAATCAACTGGTCGGCATGTTCCAGCTGCAGGCGACCGCGCGCGGCATCGGCTTCCATTTCTTCCCGCCGGAAAAGCTGCCCTTCGCTGTCAACACCGACGAGAATCGGCTGCGGCAAATCCTCATCAATCTTCTGTCCAATGCTATCAAGTTCACCGACGATGGCTCGGTGACCTTGCGAATGAACTATCGCAACCAGGTCGCCGAATTCATCGTCGAGGATACCGGCATCGGCATCCACGCCGACGATCTCGACCGGATTTTCCTGCCGTTCGAGCGGGCGCGCGCGTCGCGCAGCCGCAAGGCGACCGGCACCGGGCTTGGCCTCACCATCACGCGGCTGCTGACGGAGATCATGGGCGGCGAAATCAGCGTTACCAGCGAGGTCGGCAAAGGCAGCACCTTCCGCGTCAAGCTGTTGCTGTCCGAAGTGTTCAATTCCCGCACGACCTCGATCATGGAAGACCGCGTCCGCACCTATCGGGGCGAGCGGCAGACCATCATGGTGGTCGACGACGACGAGAACCACCGCGTCCTGGTCCGCGATCTGCTCGAGCCTCTCGATTTCAACGTGCTCACCGCCAGTTCGGGCGCCGAATGCCTCGAGCTCGCCGAACGCGACAAGCCGAACTTGATTTTGCTCGACGTCGCCATGCCCGACATGGACGGCTGGCAGGTCGCGCATCAGCTTCGCCTGCGGCCGGACCGCCCTGCCATCGTCATGCTGTCGGCCTTCGCGCCCGACCCGAAGCACAAAGCGGACCCCTACCCGGTCCACGACGACTACCTGATCAAACCGTTCGACCTGCGCCAGTTGCTCGGCAAAATCCACGCGCTGCTCGACATCGAGTGGGTGCACGACGAAAAACCGGAAGAACCGCGGCCCATCACCGCCGAAATGCTGACGCCGACCAAGATGCCGCCGCAAGGCGATATCGAGGAGCTGATCCGCCTCGGGCAGATCGGCTACATGCGCGGCATTCAAGACAAGCTCAACGCGATCGAGAGCGGCTCCGCCGTTCACCAGGATTTTGTTTCGTACATGAGGGTTTTGTCCGATGGCTTCGATCTCAAACGTTATGTGGCCGTCCTGGAGTCGTTCCGGAGCGACCATGGTTAGCCACGAGCCGCGCGATATCGTCCTGGTCGTCGACGACTCGCCAAACACGCTGCGCATGCTGACCGACGCCATCGAAGGCGCCGGTATGACGGTGCTGGTGGCGTTGGATGGCGAGCAGGCGCTATCGCTGATCGAGCGGATCACGCCCGACGTCATCCTGATGGACGCCGTCATGCCCGGCATCGACGGTTTCGAGATCTGCCGCCGTCTCAAGCGGCACAGCGGCCTCAGCCACGTGCCGATCATCTTCATGACAGGGCTGAGCGAGACCGAAGACATCATCAAGGGCCTCGACGCCGGCGGTGTCGACTACGTCACCAAGCCGATCGCGCCCGACGAATTGCTGGCCCGCATCCGGGTGCACCTGTCAAACGCCCGCATTTCGCAAAGCGCCCGCGCCGCGCTCGACGCCTCCGGACGGTTTCTGCTGGCCGCCAACCGCGCCGGCCGCATTCTGTGGTCAACGCCGCAGGCGGCGAAGCTCCTGAGCACTATTTTGCCGGACTTCAACTTCGACGCTTACGTGCTGCCGGCCGATATTCAAGAGTGGCTGCACCAGTCCGCCGACCGCAGGCCGCCCTCCACCGAAGGCATGCGGCTGAACACGCCCGACTCGCCGATCAAGCTGGAATTGTCGGTCATCAGCCAGATCGGCTCCGACGAAATCCTATTGCGGCTGATCGAAGGCGACCCGAACAACGATCAATTGGTTCTTCGCAACAAGCTTCAGCTCACCCAGCGCGAGGCAGAAGTCTTGCTCTGGATCGCGCGCGGAAAATCGAACCGCGACGTCGCCGAAATCCTCACGCTCAGCCCCAGAACGGTGAACAAGCATCTGGAGCAGATTTTCAACAAGCTCGGCGTCGAAAATCGGACATCGGCCGCAGCGCTGGCGGCGCGTACGCTCGGCGCCCGGTAAAGCGCGGCTGAGCCGAAGCTCAGCCGCATCAGCTTTGCGCCCCCGGACCGGGGCTATTTCTTCGCATTCGTGTACGGATAGATGATGTTGCCGGTCTTGTATTTGTCCGGCCACAAGATCACCTGGCGATCGACGCCCGAAAGAACCGGCACTTCCTCGGTGAGTGCTCCGGGCTATACTGCGCCCTGCCGTTCGCCCGCCTTGGAGAAATCATGCGTACCCTCCGCTGCGCCATCATTGTGGCAATTGGTCTAGCCGCGCCTCCGGCGTTCGCGCAGACCGGCGGCACCGGGGCGGCGTTCTGGAAAACCGTGCAAGCTGCTTGTGACGCCGCCGCGGCGAAACCTCCAAACAAGCTCGGCCAACGCATCGCTCAGACTGCGATCGACGAGTTCACCCGCTTCGACGGCCACCGGATCGATGCCAGCGGCCGGCTGTTCCGCTTCGGCCTGACCGAGGCGGAACAGGAGAAGGAGAACAACGGTAACGGGCGGGCAAGCCTCGGTCATCAAGGCTGGCGGCAGGTGATGAAATACTGGCGGGCGCTGTACGGCGACGACGCCGCGGACAAGCTTGAGGTGCGCGGCTATCGCGACGCCTCTACGTCGGCGCAAGAGACTCGACAAGAGACGCAACAGGAGACGCAGGCAGCAGAGCTGCTGCGGACCACGGCTACGCGGCTGCTGCGCGCCGCCGAAAATGAAACCGACCCGGCGGAGCGCGAAATCCTGCGCGAGGCGGCGTTACGCGCGGCCATCATCGACACGCCTTGGTCGGCGGCCTTCGTCAGCTATGTGATACGGCAGTCGAGCGTCGCAGAGAACGCGTTCCAGTTCTCCAATGCGCATCGCGCCTTCATCTACGATGCCTTCGCAGCGAGCATAGCCGAGCCGGCCAACGCGGCTGGCGACCGGCTCTATCGTGCGTGTCCGCTGACCACGACCAGGCCCCGCGTGGGCGATCTGATCTGCGATCAGCGCGAGCCCGCGCTCGCCGATGCCGGCGACGAGGCGGTGCGCGAGCGCATCCGCGCGGAACTCGCCGGCAGCGCCGGCGCGCGCTCGGTGCGCCGCACCCATTGCGAGGTGGTCGCCCATATCGATGCGCCGGCGCGCAAGATGTATACCGTCGGCGGCAATGTCTCTCAGTCCGTCACCGCCAGGCAGTTGAACCTGCGCCGCGACCTGAAATTCTCGGCCACGCAAAAGAGCAATTGCGGTGGCCCAGGCCATTGGACCTTGCCGCAGCCCTCGGCCCAACCGCCGCGCGCACCGGGGCTTGCTGAAAAATGCTCGCTCAACGACAAGAAATGGTTTGTACTGCTGCAGTTGAGGTGACCGCCGTCCGGCTCACCGCCCGCGAGGAGGCTCAATTGCTGCGAACACGCCGGTCCGCTGCTGCGAGCGCATGGCTGCCGATAGCAGGCGCAGCTTTCGTGATCTTTTTCTCAGGCGCGGACGTGCGCGCCCAAGGTTCCGCCGGCACCTGCGAAGACGCGGCCGAACTGGCGGTCCTGCCCTCCCCGATCGCGCCGTGGATGGGCGCGCCGTTGCGTGTTGTCTTTGCCGCGGAGAAGCCGCTCGAGGGCGAGCTTTCCCTGATCGCGCCCGACGGAACCGTCGCGGCCAAATCGCGCGAACGGCGCGGCGGACCGCCTTATTCGTGGATCGCCGAGGTCAAGTCGCCGGCCGCCGGGACGTGGCGCGCGACGCTGACCCGCGACCGCGCACCGGCCGGGTGCGGCACGATTACGCGCGACATCGTCGTGCGGAGCGACGAGCCGCCGCGGCCGCGCGAGACGGCGGGAAGCGTCTGGCCCCTGCGCAACACCTGGAATCGGGCAACGGAAAACCTTTTTTCCGCATGGCTCGAGAAGCTCTTCGACGATCCCCTGGACGCGACGCCGTCGTGGCCGGCGCTGCATGAAGTGCTGCGCGATCGATCGCGCAACATTCTGTTCGACCATTTGGGTCTGCGCGAAGACGAGATGGGGATCATCCTGCGTCCCGACTGCGCCGATCTGCCATACTTTTTGCGCGCCTATTTCGCATTCAAGATGGGGCTGCCGTTCGGCTATTCGATCTGCTCGCGCGGCGGCGGCGGCGCGGCGCCGAGATGCACCTCGTGGTCGAGCATTCTCGGCGCCGGGGAACCGCCGCGTCCGCCAACCGCGCCGCCCGCGAGCGTGGCTGCGCCGAAACGGCCGGGGCTCGCCGCTTCGTTCGCGCGTTATTTGCCGAACCTCGCCAACGGCGTCCATTCCGGATCCGGGCGCACCAAGGCGAGCGACAACAACACCGACTACTACCCTGTGGCGCTCACGCAGGAGACGCTGCGTCCGGGAACGGCGTTCCACGATCCCTACGGGCACGTTCTGATGATCGTGCGGCGCGTGCCGGCCGCAAACGGCGAAGCCGGTATCATTCTCGCGGTCGACGGCCAACCGGACGGAACGGTGGCGCGCAAGCGCTTTTGGCGCGGCAATTTCCTATACGCGACCGATCCCGCGCTTGGCGGCCCTGGGTTCAAGCGCTTCCGGCCGATCCTGCGCGACACGAGCGGCGCCTTGCGGCGGCTCTCCAATGACGAGATCGCAAAAAATCCGCAATATGGCGATTTCTCGCTCGGCCCGTCGCAACTGGGCGTCGAAGCCTTTTACGATCGCATGGACGACGTGATGTCGCCCGAGCCGCTCGATCCTTTGGCCGCGATGAAGGATGCGATCACCTCGCTCGACGAGCAAGTGAAGGTGCGCGTGACGTCGGTCGAGAACGGACGGAAGTTCCAGAACAGCGGCAAAGGCGAAGCGACCATGCCGGACGGCGCCGCGATCTTCGAGACGATTGGCGCCTGGGAGGATTTCTCGACGCCGTCGCGCGATTTGCGTCTGTTGATCGCGCTCGATGTGGTGCGCGGGTTTCCGGATCGCGTCGCGCGGCGGCCCGAACGCTACGCCATGCCGGCGGGCAAGAGCGTCGCGGACGTGAAAGCCGAATTGCAGAGCGTACTCGCCTCGGAGCTTGCGGGGCGCAAGTTCTCGTATCCGCGCAGCGACGGTTCGCCGTGGACGCTCACGCTCAAAGACGTGTCCGACCGCATGACGGATCTGGAGATGGCGTACAACCCGAACGACTGCGTCGAGATGCGCTGGGGCGCGGCGGCCAAGAGCGACGAGGCCTCGACCTGCAAGCGGTATGCGCCCGCGGCGCAGCGCGCCAAGATGACGAAATACCGCGCATGGTTTCACGAGCGCCGCCGCCCGCCGCGGGCGTAGCGGCCGGAGATACCCAGTCTTTTAACCGTCCCGATCACCGGACGACGTTGTTCAATTCGCCGATACCGGCAACGCGCGCCGAAACCCGGTCGCCCGATTTCAGGAACTGCCCGGTGGCGCTGCCAACGCCCGCCGGCGTTCCGGTCAAGATCACGTCGCCGGGCCACAGTGTCAGCCTGCGCGACAGATCCGCGATCTGTTCCGCGATTGTGAAAATCATCCGGCTTGTGTTGGAGTTCTGCTTCACCTCGCCGTTGACCGAAAGCGAGATGACCAAATTCTGCGGATCGGCAATTTGCGTGGCCGGAACGATCCACGGCCCCAGCGGGCACGCGGTGTCAAAGCTCTTGTGGGCCATCCAATCGAACCGGAAAGGCGAATGGATGGCGATGCCGTTGCGCCGGCTCAAGTCGCGCGCCGACAGGTCATTGGCGACCGTATAGCCGGCGACACAGGTCAACGCCCGTTCGACCGGAACATTCCGTGTCTTGAGCCCGATCACGACCGCCAGTTCGGCCTCCCAGTCGAGCTTCTGCGAACCCGATGGAATCTCGATCCCCTCACCCGGGCCAATGACGCTGCGTGAGATCTTGATGAAATGCCATGATCCGAGGCCCAAAGTGTGAGGGTCAGGGTCGGGTTCGATATTGTTGACCTTCGCCATTTCAGCGACGTGGTCCGAATAGTTTGCGCCGGCGCAAAACAAAGTCCCGGGGACCGGCAGAGGCGCCAGAATTTTGAGGATGCCCAGCGCCTGTCCCGCGAGTTTCCCTGCGGAGGCCTGCTCGATCGCCGATTGGATGCGCTCTTGCGCGGCAGGCCAGTCTGCCAAGAGGCCCAGCATCGAAGTGTCGGCGGGATGCCCCGAGGCCGCTGCCAGATCGTAGACCACGTTCTCAAGAACAACGCCCGGCCGCGCCTCGGACCCCGCGGCAAAACTGACAAGAGCATAGTCCGTCATTTGGCAATCTCGTCGAGTCGTTCGATGTTTTCTGCGGCGGCCGTGGCCGCCGCATTGCCTTTCCTTGTAACGGCAACCCTCTTATTCGCTCCTGATGTTGGCTTTCATAATCACGGGCGCCCATGCGTCATGGCTCTCCTTGATCATGGCCGCCATCTGCTCGGGCGTGCTGCCAAGGGGCTCGGCCTGCATTTTGCTAATTCGCTCGCGGAGGTCAGGCGACTGCAAGGCTTTCGCGATCATCTCCGATAGCTTGCGCGTGATCGCTTTCGGCGTGCCGGCCGGCGCGGCGATGGCCATCCAGGTTTCGGAATATAAGCCGGGCAATGTTTCCGCGATCGTCGCAACATTCGGAAACGCTTGCAGCCGCGCTTTGCCGCCGACGGCGATCAGTTTCAACTTTCCGCTTTGAATGTGTTGCATGCCGGCGAGAAGATTGTCGGCGAGGAGGTCCGCATGACCGGCCACCAAATCATTCATCGCCGGTGCCGAGCCGCGATAAGGCACGTGCAGAATGTTCAAATCATCCCGGAGCCGGATAGCCTCCATTGTGAGATGGCCGACTTGTCCTCGGCCTTGTGATGCGTAGTTCAGTTTACCCGGGTTTGCTTTTGCGTAGGCGATCAATTCGGGAAGCGAATTTATCGGCAGGTCTGCTCGCGCGTAAATGACGGTCGGATAAGTCGCCAGCACACTAACGGGCTCTAAGGTGCGCGGATCAACGTGCAAATTTGGATTGAGCAGGTGATTCACACTGAAGCTTAGCTGCGGCGCGTTCAACAGCGTGTAACCATCAGGAGCGGAACGGGCGACGGCTTCAAGGCCGATATTGCCTGATGCGCCCGGCTTGTTTTCGACGATAACCGGCTGCGCCAATGTGGGGCGGATCTTTTCAGCCACCAGGCGCGGTAGCATGTCTGCTGTACCGCCTGGCGGAAATGGCACGACGATAGTGACCGTCCGCGATGGATAAGTTTCTTGGCCTCCTGCCAGGGTGGCTGCACACAGCAAAACCACTACGGCGCCAATGCCCCGCATCGCGCTTTTCAACATCTCGACTCCCCAAAGTTTTGTATTTTCTTGCTCAAAGTGTAACTTTATGCATAAATTTTTAGACCGTGCAATGTCGCTTTCTGAAATTCCTGAAACTCCGAGATAGGTCCGATGCGTACCAACCTGCCATCCGAGACGTCGTCGCAAGCTTTGGCCACCCCGGAGCATGCGGAATCAAAACTGCCTTTGTCGGAGCAGGCCTATCAAATCATTCGCGATCGCATTCTGCGCGGCACGACGGTCGCCGGCGAGAAGCTCAAGATCGACGTTCTGCAACGAGACCTTGAGATATCGAGTTCTCCGTTGCGTGAGGCGCTCAATCGCCTTGCCGCCGAAAATCTGGTGGTCGCCGATGAGCGCCGCGGCTTTCGCGCCGCGCCTGTGACCGTAAGCGATTTGACCGATCTCACCGTCATGCGCCTTGTGGTCGAACCCGGCGCTCTCGTTACTTCCATGAAGGCTGGATCCGACGCCTGGGAGTCCCAGATCGTGGCCGCTTTTTATCGCCTCGACCGGATCGAGCGCCGCATTGGCGCGGGAAAAATGTCGCGGGATGACGAATGGACTGCCCGGCATAAGGAATTCCACATCTCGCTGATTTCCGCCTGCGGGTCCGCGAGACTTGTCGCCCTTTGTTCAAGACTGTTCGATCAGTCGGAGCGCTATCGGCGCCTCTCGGCGTCTTTTCGCCAGAAGCCGCGCAACACCGCGAGCGAACATAAGAAGCTCATGGAAGCGGCTCTAGCTCGTGATCCGGACGCGGCCTCCTTGTTGCGGCAGCACATCGAGCTGACCGCGAAGCACGTGGCGACGGCGCTCGGCAAGCTGCAGGCCTGATCGCGTCTCATCCCTTCACACCCTTCCACGCGACACGAGATATAGGAACGCAATGATCAAGGTTTCGGCCATCGCGCACGCCACGTTTGAGACGCCCGATCTCGAACGCATGTCGGATTACTATCAGCACGTTTTGGGGCTGGCCGTGGTCGAGCGCGCCGGCAACG
>JANMSZ010000034.1:0-4118 GCA_031389925.1 Hyphomicrobiales bacterium
GGCGCTCGGCCAGTTTGAGCGAGAAGTCGAACAGCCGCTCTGTTTTATCTCGTGTCACCACAAGCGTCTCACGCGCTTCGTCATGCGTAGTGACGCCTTTTCCCATCGAGGCGAACAGGCCTTCGGTCGACTCGCGGATCAACACGAAATCGATACCACGCTCCTGCGCGCCAACAATCGGCGACGGCACGTTGGGAATGAGGCGCGCCGGGCGCACGCCGGCATAAAGGTCGAAGATGAAGCGCAGCTCGACCTGCGGCATGATCTCGGTGTTATCGGGATAGCGCACGCTGGGTAATCCACATGCGCCGAGCAGAATGGCGTCGGCCTGCTCGCACAGTTGAATGGTGGAATCCGGCATCGACTTGCCGGTGGCTTTGTAGTGCTCGGCGCCGGCCGCGCCCTCGACGAAGCGGAACGCCAGACCCGGCGTCGTCTTCTGGATGTGGGCGAGAACCTCGAGCGTCGGCGTCATCACCTCGATGCCGATGCCGTCACCGGGCAGCACGGCGATATGAAACGCATCGTTGACGGACATGGGTAAACCGGCTGGCGTTCGAGCAATCAGATGGGTAATGAATACGGCTACGCGTTTTTGCGCAAGGAGTAGGCATGCCCCGTTTCGCCGCCAATCTGGGTTACCTGTTCACCGACCGGCCGCTGTTGCAGCGCATCGACGCCGCCGCGGCTTCGGGCTTCAAGGCGGTGGAGCTACAATTTCCCTATGACGTGCCACCCGCGCATGTGAAGGCCGCGCTCGAGCGCAACAAGATCGCCGTGCTTGGTCTCAACACGCCGCCCGGCGAGCGCGATGGCGAATTTGGCCTCGCCGCCATTCCCGGCCGCGAGAAGGATTGGCAGGCGCTGTTTGCCCGCGCATTGGAGTACATCACCGCGATCGGCGGCAGCGCGGTCCATTGTCTCGCCGGCAAGGTGTCGCCCGAACAACGGCCCGCGGCCGAGCGTGTCTACATCGACAATCTCAAGGCCGCCGCCGATCTCGCCGCCGCGAAAAACATCACGCTGCTGATCGAGCCGATCAATCCGCGCGACCGGCCGAATTATTTTCTCAACCGCGTCGAGCACGCCGCCGACATCATCGCCAAGGCGGGCCGCGCCAACATCAAGATCCAGTTCGATTTTTATCACGTGCAGATCGTCGGCGGCGATCTGATCACGCGGCTGGAAAAGCATTTGCCGGACATCGGCCACCTGCAATGCGCGGCGGTGCCGGTGCGGCATGAGCCGGACGGCGGCGAGGTCAACTATCCCTTCGTCTTCGCCGAGGTCGACCGACTCGGTTTCTCGGGCTGGATCGGCTGCGAGTACCGGCCGCGGGCTAAGACCGAGGCGGGGCTGGGCTGGGGCCGGCAATATGGCCTGATTTCAACGCCTTAAGCTTGGATTAACCATCAAAGGCCTTGAAAACTCTTAGGTTTTGGCTACATTCGCGCCATGTGGGGACGCCGGAAAACCACCGAAGCGGCAGCGCCGGAGCCGCCGAATACGCTCAAGGACGCGGTGCGCGATGCGCGCGTCGAGGCGGCGGAGCGCTCCGGCGTCGTCGTCGATCTGCGCGATGCGGACGTCGCGCGGCTGGAACTGCTCAACGAAGCGCTCGATCCGCTGTTCGCGGAGATTCCCAAGAACGTCGACCTGTTCGACCGTGGCATCAGCAAAGGCGACACGCCGCGGCTGTGGATCGACGTCATCGCGCATATCGAGATGGGCCGCGACAAGCGGCAATACCGCTTCGTGCAGGACACGCGCTACGGCCGCGCCGTGCTGGCGGAAAGCTACGAGATCGCCGAGATGAAAACGGCGGTCACGCGCTACGTCGCGCGCCGGCTGATCGAGCGCGAGCGCGCGCTCTCGGACGACGCGCCGTTCGGCGAAGGCAGCATGATGAAGCTGGTCGAATACGAGCAGCGCCGCAGCCGCGTGCGCGCCTTCCGCACCTTCATCTATGGCGTGATTATCGGCGTCGCCGCGCTGTTCGCCTTCGCGCTGCTGTACAAGCCGCATCCGTAGTTAGCCGTCGGCCGCTTTCTCCGCTCATGCCCGCGAAAGCGGGCATCCAGTTCTGAGCGTGTGGCCCTGGGTCCCCGCTTGCGCGGGGACGAACGGTTTCTATTCGGCCAACACAAACCTCTTCTGCTCCGTCACCTCGCCGTCGGCGCCCAGCGCGCGCGAAACCACTTCACAGCTCCAGTCGCCGCGCGTGCCGTCGATGCGGTAGAGATGATAGGCAGCGGCATCCTTATCGCGTCCCGGCACCGCCGAAGCCGACGGTACGCCGACCGCGGGCACCTTGGTGCCGTTCGGGCCGTCCAGCCAATTGAGCATGTGCACATGGTCGTGGCCGTGGATCAGCAGATCGGCGCCGTGCGCGGCGATGATGCGCTTGAGCACGGCTGAGTCGAGCAGTTGCTTGTGCTGCGACGCCTGCGTCACCGGCGGGTGATGGATCATCAACACGCGGAACAGATTTTCGTTCTTGAGGTCGTTGAGGAGGATCGCCAGCGCGGTGAGTTGCACGGTGCCGATCCAGCCGGTCGCCGCGAACGGGATGGTCGGCACGCCGGTGGAAATACCGATCAGGGCCAGCGGCCCGCGCCGCCGCACAAAAGGAAATCCCTTGATGCCTTCGTCGTCGCTCATGAAGGCGCCCCACTGGCGCCCGGCATAGGAAGCCGCCGCCGAGACGTAGACGTCGTGATTGCCGGGCACGAAGCTGACGTCGGCGGACGGCCCCAGGCTTTCCAGCCACTCGCGGCCGCGCAGGAATTCCTGCGGCAGCGCGATATTGGCGATGTCGCCGGTCACCGCGACGTGGTCCGGCGCCTGCGCCTTCATGTCGCCGACGATCTTCGCCAGCACGGCGGGGTCGTGGATGTAGCGGCGTTTGCGCTGCCAGTTGATGTAGCCGGTGACGCGCTTGCCGAGAAGTTCGGTGAAGCGCGGCTTTGGCAACGGGGCGAGATGGGGATCGGATAGGTGGGCGAGGGTGAACATTGCTCTTTTTTCTGTCATGCCCGGCCTTGTGCCGGGCATCCACGACTTGCTTCTCTTCGCACCTTATCCAAGACGTGGATGGCCGGGACAAGCCCGGCCATGACGAATTATTGCTGCGGTGAACGTTACGCGTTCCCGATCAATATGCCGGCGATGAACACCAATGCGCCGCCGACCACGATCTGGAACGCCGCCTGCAGGAACGGCGTGTCCATGTAGCGGTAGCGGATCCACGAAATCACCGCGAGTTCGACGATCACCACCAAGATCGCAGTAATGGTTGCGGTCCAGAAATCCGGAATGAGGTAAGGCAGCGTGTGGCCAAGCCCGCCGATCATGGTCATCAAGCCGCTGACGGTGCCTCGAATCCATGGCGTGCCGCGGCCGGTGAGCGAGCCGTCGTCGGACAGCGCTTCGGCAAAGCCCATCGAAATGCCGGCGCCGACCGAGGCCGCCATGCCGACCAGGAAGGTTTCCCAGGTGCTGTGGGTGGCGAAGGCGGCGGCGAACAGCGGCGCCAGCGTCGACACCGAGCCGTCCATCAGCCCGACCAGGCCCGGCTGCACATATTGCAGCAGGAACATGCGCCGCGCGGTCTCGTCTTCTTTCTCGCGCTCGCCCTTGGTGAGGATGGTCTCGCTGAGCTTGTGCGCCAGCGACTCGTGACCGGCCTCGGCCTCGGCGAGATCGATCAGGAGCTGCCGCACCGAAGCGTCGCGCGCAGTTTCGGCGGCTTTGCGGTAGAAGCGCTCGGCCTCGAACTCCATGTTCTCGGCGAACTTGCGCACCTCCTCGAGGCCCAGCGGGCGCATCAGCCACAGCGACGATTTGTGCTGGATGAAGCCTTTGACGTCCTGGCGGCGGATCAGCGGCAGATAGTCGCCGAATTTCTGCCGGTAGAGGTCGTAGAGGCGCGTGCGGTGGATGACTTCCTCGTCCGCCATCTGGTCGAACACCTTGGCCGAGGACGGAAACGGTTCGCGCAGGCCTTCGGCAAAGCCGCGATAGATGCGGCTGTCCTCTTCCTCGTTGGTGATGGCCAGCGCCAGCACTTCCTGTTCGGTCAATTCGGAGAATTTCTTCACGCGCGGGGTCCTTTGGGG
>JANMSZ010000339.1:0-6539 GCA_031389925.1 Hyphomicrobiales bacterium
GCGGTGATCGGCTCGTAGAGCTTGCCCGGGCCCTGGATGATCGCGTCCTTGTTGGCCTGGCAGAAGAACGGCAGCGAATAGCGCGGGCCGAGATATTCGTCCTGCCGCGGCATGCGCACCCGATGCAGCGTCGACAACAGTTTGTCGTCGCTCCAGCGCATCAACATGTCGCCGATGTTGCAGGTGATGACGCCGGGTGCCGGCGGCACGTCGGTCCATTCCAACTCGCCGGCTTCCTTGCCGGGGCAAAGCTGCAAGCCGCCCTGGCCGGTGCGCTGATGCAACAGCGTCAGGCAGTCGAAGTCGGTGTGCGCGCCGGCGCGCCAGCCGGTGAAATCCTCCGGCTTGGCGTCGACCATCGGCAGGTAGTGCAACAGGCGCAACGTGCTCTGATATTCCGGCGAGTTCGGATCGTGACAGTCGGTGAAGAAGTCCGGCGCAAAGCCGAGCTTGAGCGCAAAGCACGACAGCACCTTCATGCCGACCGCCCAGTTGGCGCGCTCGAAGGCGAGCATCGCCGCCTTGAAGCCGGGCAGGTCGTTGCCGGCAGGCCAGAGCTTGGCCATGCGCGGTACCGTGATCTGGTAGGATTCTTTCTGGTCGGCGGTGCCGGTCGAGGGACGCACTTGGCTCTTGTATTCCCAGCCGGCATTGGTGCCCTGGAGCAGCGGCATTTTGCCTTTGGTGTCGTGCGGCAGGTCGAAGAACTTCGCGGTCATGTCGAAGGCTTCGTCGACCTGCGCCTGCGGAATGTTGTGATTGACCAGTTGGAAGAAGCCGATTTCGGTCGAGGCCTTCCAGAGCTGGTCGGCGATCTCGGCCTTGCGGGCCTCGAAATTGGAAAGATCGATGCGCGGCACGTCGCGAGCTTTGGTGCCGCCGATGCCGCCAAAGGTCTGCTCTTTCTTGAGCTCGGCGAGGCCGTATGCTGTGTTCATGATCGTCTCCATTGATGATTGCGGGGACAACGATCGAGCGGGAGGCCGAGGGAGAGTTAAGGGTCGGTGCCGGCCGCAGAACGAAACGTTCGATCTTTGCCGAGCAATGTCCTGGGTACGAAACCCTGACCGCTTCTACTCAGCCCCAATGAAACAAAAGCCGCCTTCAGAGGCAAGCAAATAAGTTAGGCAAACCGCCAAGAAAGCCACCATGAAACCCATCACGATCTACGGCATCAAGAACTGCGACACCATGAAGAAGGCCCGCGCCTTCCTGGACAAGCAGGGCGTCGACTACGCGTTCCACGACTACAAGACCGCCGGCATCGAGCGCGAGCGCCTGGAGCGCTGGGCGAAGAAGGTGGGCTGGGAAGTCCTGCTCAACCGCGCCGGCACCACCTTCAAGAAATTGCCCGACAAGGACAAAGAAGGCCTGACCGAGAAGAAGGCCATCGCGCTGATGCTGGCGCAGCCGTCGATGATCAAGCGCCCCGTGCTCGACCTCGGCGGCGGCAAGCTGCTGGTCGGCTTCAAGCCGGAGGAATACAAAGCCGCGGTCTAGCTGTGAGGTCGCTG
This sequence comes from Hyphomicrobiales bacterium, assembly GCA_031389925.1. Classification (GTDB taxonomy): domain Bacteria; phylum Pseudomonadota; class Alphaproteobacteria; order Rhizobiales; family Xanthobacteraceae; genus Pseudolabrys. The sequence continues at coordinate 1,515 of JANMSZ010000339.1, forward strand.
ATGAAGGCCTACAAAAAACGCGATTTCCCCGTCGGCGAAATCCGGCGCTTTCTCGAGCCGGGGCCCGTCGTGCTGGTCAGTTCGGCCTGGAAGGCTGAGCGCAACATCATGACCATGGGTTGGCACATGGTGATGGAATTCACGCCCTCGCTGGTCGGCTGTCTGATCTCCAGCGCCAATCACAGCTACGAGTTGATCAGCCGCAGCAAGGAATGCGTCATCAACGTCCCGACCGTCGAACTCGCCAAGACCGTGGTGAAGATCGGCAATTGCTCGGGTGCCGAGGTCGACAAGTTTGCTAAGTTCAAGTTGACTGCGGTCGTGGCCGAAAAGGTCAAAGCGCCGCTGATCGCGGAATGTTACGCTAACCTCGAATGCAGACTGGTCGACGGGCGACTGCGCGACAAATACAATTTTTTCATCTTCGAGGTGGTCAAGGCGCATGCGCCGGCGGCACCGAAATATCCCAAGACCATCCACTATCGCGGCGAGGGCCAGTTCATGGTGGCCGGGCGTTCGCTCAATCTACGGAGCTTATTCCGGCCGGATATGCTGTGACGCCGCTATGACGTCGCCGGCACAGCCAGCAGCGGGCACGGCGCTCGCCGCAGCACGCGCTCGGTGGTGCTGCCGCGTAGCGCATCGAGAAAGCCGTTGTGTCCGGCGGTCGCCATGCCGATCAGATCGGGTTGCCAGTCGTTTGCCGCGTCGATGATGCCGTCGACGACATCGCCATGACGGATCGCGACCGGAGCCGCGCGATGCGGCACGTTGTGACGCTTCACTTCCGGCGGATGTTTTCCGACATGCAGCAACCGTTGCTCGACATCGATGCCGGCGAGCGCGTGGGCAAATCCCATGATGGTGCTGACGGTGGCGGCCGGTGCCGGTTGGCGATCGACCGGAATCAGCACGCGCTTGAGATGCACCTCGCCGCGCGCCGGATCGACGAAACCGCGCGCCTTGTTCGGCACGAACAAAGCGGGCGCCTTGGCATGGCGCGCCAGTTTCTCGGCGATCGACCCATGCAGCCAGCGCGCGACCCCTTGGCGGGCGGCGGTGGCCAGTACGATCAGATCCGCCGGGCGCTGATCGAGGAATTTGAGAATGCCGTCGATGGTCGATTGCGGCGCGAGGCCGATCTTGGCGACGTTGACGCCGAGTCTTTCACAAGCCGCGTCCGGGGCCTCGTGCTCATTCATAAGACCCCAATCCAGCAGCGCGCGGCGCACATACGGAAATGCGGTCCAGTTGCGTTCGTCGCTGGCCGCCGAGACGTGGAGAATGGCGAGGCTGGATTTCATCGCCAGCGCGATCCGCAGCGCATGGACAAAGGCCTCCATACTGGTGTCGGAAAAATCGGTCGGGTGGACGATGGTGCGCGGGGCCAGCATGGGTTTCCTTGGGCAAGACGGCCCGTTGTTTGTACCAGCGCCGTCCAGCCCCGCTTTGCTTCAGATCAAGCGCTTGCGGGCTTTCAAATGAGCCGCCCGCATAAGCGGCTAAGGCTTGATTTCACAGGCATTTACGGCCACATGCAGGGCATGGATGTGGCCCTGCGCACCGATGATTCCCTGAAAGCCTCGCCGCTGGCCGCCGAGGTCGAGCGCAGGCGCACGTTTGCCATCATTTCGCACCCGGACGCCGGCAAAACGACGCTGACCGAGAAGCTGCTGCTGTTCGGCGGCGCCATCAATCTCGCCGGCCAGGTCAAAGCCAAGCGCGACCGCCGTTCGACCCGCTCCGACTGGATGGCGATCGAGCGCGAGCGCGGCATCTCCGTCGTCACCTCGGTGATGACCTTCGACTACGACGCCCGCGTGTTCAATCTGCTCGACACGCCGGGCCACGAGGACTTCTCCGAAGATACCTACCGCACGCTGACGGCCGTCGACTCGGCGGTGATGGTGATCGACGGTGCCAAAGGCATCGAGGCGCGCACGCGCAAGCTGTTCGAAGTCTGCCGCCTGCGCGACATCCCGATCATCACCTTCATCAACAAGATGGACCGCGAGACCCGCGACCCGTTCGAACTCCTGGACGAGATCGAAAAGACGTTGGCGCTCGACACCACACCGATGAACTGGCCGATCGGGCGCGGCCGCGATTTCGTCGGCACCTATGAGCTCGCCACCGGCGATATGCGGCTCTTGAACGACGACGGCCGCGCGGCGGTGCCGCAGCCGCTCGATCTGACGTCGCTGCACGCCAAGAATTCCATGCTCGACGTCAACGCGATCTCCGAGGAACTGGCGCTGGTAAAAGACGCCTCACGGCCGTTCGAGTTCGCCGCATTCCGCGAGGGCCATCTGACGCCGGTCTATTTCGGCTCGGCGATCAAGAATTTTGGCGTCAAGGATCTGCTTGATGCGCTTGCTAGTTTTGCGCCGCCGCCACGGCCGCAGACCGCCAGCACGCGCAAGGTGATGCCGGACGAAAACGGCATGACCGCCTTCGTGTTCAAGATTCAAGCCAACATGGATCCCAATCACCGCGACCGCATCGCCTTTGCGCGGCTGTGTTCGGGCAAGCTGCGCCGCGGCATGAAGGCGAAGCTCGTGCGCACCGGCAAGCCGATGACGTTGTCGGCGCCGCAATTCTTCTTCGCGCAGGACCGCTCGGTGGCCGACGAGGCCTATGCCGGCGACGTGGTCGGCATCCCCAACCACGGCACGCTTCGTATTGGCGATACGTTCACAGAGGGCGAGGAATTGGCGTTTCTCGGCGTGCCGAACTTCGCGCCGGAAATTCTGCGCCGCGTGAAGCTCGGCGATCCGATGAAGGCCAAGAAGCTGAAGGAAGCGCTGCAGCAGATGGCGGAGGAGGGCGTGGTGCAGGTGTTCCGCCCGCTCGACGGCGCGCCGGCATTGGTCGGCGTGGTCGGGCCGTTGCAGCTCGACGTGCTCAAGACGCGGCTCGACGCCGAATACGGTCTCGACATCGGTTTCGAAACGCCGGAATTCCAGCTTGCGCGCTGGATTTCGCATGTCGACAGCAAGAAGCTCGACGAGTTCGTCTCGGCGAATTATTCCAGCGTCGCCGACGATCTCGACGGCGACCGCGTCTTCATGGCGCGCAACCAGTTCATCCTCGATTATACCCGCGAGCGTGCGCCGGGCATGGAATTCACCGATATCAAGGACAAGCAAACGGCGGCGGCTTAATTGCCGGACTGACGGGGCGTACCCAGCTTTCGAAGGATCGCGAAGCCGAGCAGCGTCACGACCGCGAGATGGCCGAAGCCGAGGCCCCAGCCGAGCGTCAGGTTCTCGCCTGCGAAATCGAGCGCGAGCCCAACGCCGAGCGGGCCGATAAATCCGCCGGCATAACCGCACATGCTGTGCAGACCCATCGTCGCTCCGCGCAGCCGCGGCTCCGCGGCATGCACCGTTCCGGCGGTCAGTGCGGAGCTGTCCAGAAATATCGCCGCGAGCCACGCCATCACGAGGCATGTTGCGAGCAACATCGACGCGCCGACGGTCCAGCCGGTGAGGACGGACAGGATCGCCGCGGCGCCGAACGCGAGCGTGATGATGCGCATGCGGCCGAATTTCTGCGCCAATTCGTTGCCGGAAATCGAAACGGCAATGCTGATGAGGTTGGCAATCGTGAATAGGATGGCGGGTGCCGGCAGCCACGCCGGCGATCCCGCCTGTGTGGCGGCGATGGTGAGAAACGTCACGCCCCAGGCGCGCAACGCCGCCAGTTCCCAGGTGTGGACCGCGTAGCCGGCGATCCAAGCCATCGCCGGCCGATTGCGAAACACCGGACGGAAATCGAGCAGCGCGCGCGGGTCACCGTCCGTTTTGTGGGTGACCTCGTTGGGCATCGCGATCCAGGCAATGACGAGTGCGACAAACGCGGTGCAGCCGCCGAACAGAAAAGCGGACATATTGCCGAACGCCGAACCGATGATGCCCGCGATCGCAAATGAAGCGGCGCCGGCGACCCCGACGCCGGCCGCATGCATGGAGACGGCCCGCGATTGCGCGGGACCTTCCAGCGTGTCGGCAATCGCTTTCAATCCCGGCATGTAGGCGCCGGCCCAGCCGATGCCCGCCAAAGCTCGCAGGATAAACGCCGACCAGAAACCGTCTGCGAAAAAGGCGAAACTCAAATGCGCGAAGGCCGTCAGCCCTGCGCCGACGATATAGACGTGCCGCGTCGGCAGGCGGTCGGTGAGGGCGACCAGCACCGGCACGGCGGCGACGTAGGCGGCATAGAAAATGCCGATCAGCCAGCCGGCTTCGGTCTTGGACAGATTCCAGGCGGCGATATAGGCCGGCAGCAGCGTCGGCAGGGTGAAGGCGCCGATTTGCACGAGCACCTGCGCCGCGATCATTGACCAGACGAAGCGTCGCGTGGCGGGCGAAAACTGCGTTGCTGGTGTCATGTCGAATGTCGTTGGGGCAGGCCTAGTTCACTTTCACATTCGCCGCCTTGATCACCGGCGCCCAGCGCGCGATCTCGCCGTCGATCAGCCCGCGGAATTCTTGCGGCGAGCTGCCGACCACTTCCATCAATTGCGCCGCGAGTTTGTCGCGCGCCGCCGGCTGCTTGATGATCTCGACCACGTCCTTGTTGATCTGCGCGATGATGGCTGCCGGTGTACCCCCGGGGGCGATCAGCCCGTTCCAGGCGTCAGCATTCACATCGATGCCGGACTCTTGCAACGTCGGCACATCGGGCAGAAACGGCGAGCGTTTGGCGGTCGAGACCGCGAGGATTTTCACAGTGCCTGCCGCCGCGTGCGGTGTCACCGAAATCGCCGGCAGGCAGCCCATTTGCGCATCGTTGCGGATGATGGCGGTGATGGCTTGCGGCGAGCCCGGGTAGGGCAGGTGCACCAATTGCGCGCCCGCCTTGAGCATAATAGCCTCCATCACCAGGTGCGACTGCGAGCCGTTGCCGATCGAGCTGAAATTATATTTTCCGGGGTTTTGCTTCAGTAGCGCCACTAGCTCTGCGACGCTGTTGACCTTCAGCTCCAAATTGACCGCCAGCGCGCAGGGCTGGCTGACCAAT
>JANMSZ010000347.1:0-4334 GCA_031389925.1 Hyphomicrobiales bacterium
GACGTCATTCCCCGCCTCGTCTCTTCAAGCGATGCCTCTTCAAGCGATGCCCGACGAGCGCGCCCGGCACCGCAGGATCAAGAAAGAAGAATTGGCCGAACTGAAAGACACCGCGATCGCCAAAATGGAGCGGCGCGGCTACGAGGTGCGCGGCAAGACGCCGGCGCAAATCCGCCAGATCCTGCGGCGCCATCCCACCAAGCCGCAGTCGATCGCGCACTGACCGCCGCCGGAACGCAAATCTGGAGCATGCGGCAACCATAGCGGACCAGCGCGACGGTGTCAATATAGTCCTGGGACTATTTTCAAATATTTTGCCCCGGAATTATCTCACCGCGGCGGCTGGCCTGGCCCTCACCCCGGGGCGCGGAACGGCAGCACCTGCGCCGCGGCGGGGTGCAGCGCGAGCTTGGCGATTTCCACGGCCAGGTCGCGTTCGGTGAAGGGCTTCGACAGCCGCGGCAGACCGGAGGCTAACCCCGGCTCCATTTCGGCATAGCCGGTGGCGAGGATCACCGGCAGATCCGGCCATTCGCTCTTGATCGCCTCGGCGAGCTGCGCGCCCGTCATGTGCGGCATGGCCTGATCGGTGATCACCAGATCGACCTTTTGCTCTTTGAGAATGGCCAGCGCCTCTTGGCCGGATGCCGCCGCGATAGCGGTGTGGCCGAGGTCTTCCAGCATGGCGATGGTATTGGTCAGCACTAGGAAGTCGTCGTCGACAGGGAGCACGACAAGCGGGGCCTGACGGATGCCGGCTTCGCTCGGCGCACGCGGACCGGCGAGCACCGGCTGCGGCGGCCGGTCCGCGATCGGCAGGCGAAGCTCGGCGGTGGTGCCCTCGCCCGGCCGGCTTTTCAGCGTGAAGGAACCGCCGGATTGTTCGACCATGCCGTGCACCATCGGCAGGCCGAGGCCGGTGCCTTTGCCGACGCCCTTGGTAGTAAAGAACGGCTCGGTGGCGCGGCGCAGCGTTTCCGCGTCCATGCCGTCGCCGGTGTCGCTCACGCTCAGGCACATATAGAGCCCGGGCGCCAAACCGGCGCTGTTGCCCGGACGGAGCGTTTCTTCCCGCGTGGCGATGACGATCTCGCCGCCGTCCGGCATGGCGTCGCGCGCGTTGACGGTGAGATTGAGCAGCGCCATTTCCAATTGGTTGGCGTCGGCAAACACCGGTTTGGTCACCAGGGAGAAGCGGGTCTCGATGGTCACCGACGGTCCAAGCGAGCGCTGCAGCAGGTCGGTCATGCCGCGCACCAGATCGGGAATATCGACCGGCTCCTGCTTGAGCTCCTGGCGGCGGGCGAAAGACAGCATGCGCTGCGTCAGCTGCGTGCCGCGCTGCGCGCCCTGCACCGCGTTTTCCAACAGCGCCAGCAATTTGGGATCGTCCGGCAGACGCTTGCGCATCAGGTCGAGGCTGCCGAGCACCGCCATCAGCAGATTGTTGAAATCATGCGCGATGCCGCCGGTGAGCTGGCCGATCGCTTCCATCTTCTGCGACTGCGCCAGCACCTCGCGGGTCCGCTCCAATTCCAGCTGGGCTTGCCGCCGCTCGGTGATGTCGCGCGTGATCTTGGCGTAACCGACAAGCTGGCCGCGATCGTCGCGAATGGCGTCGACAATGACGTGCGCCCAGAAGCGCGTGCCGTCCTTGCGCACGCGCCAGCCTTCCTTTTCGACGCGGCCCTCGCGCTTGACGGTATCGAGCGTTCGTTGCGGCTCGCCGGCGGCACGGTCTTCCTCGGTGTAGAACTGCGAGAAATGCCGGCCGATGATCTCGCTGGGCAGATAGCCCTTGATGCGTTGCGCGCCGAGATTCCAGTTGCTCACATGGCCTTCGGGGTCGAGCAGGTAGATCGCGTAGTCGGTGACGCCCTGCACCAGCAGCCTGAATTGCTCTTCGCTCTTGCGCAGCGATTCTTCCGCCGCTCGGCGCTCGGTCAGGTCGCGGGTGATCTTGGCGTAGCCGACGATCGCGCCGGACGGCGCGCGGATCGGATCGATGACGACATAGGCCCAGAACCGTGTGCCGTCCTTGCGGATGCGCCAGCCTTCGCTCTCGAATTTGCCTTCGCGCGCCGCGGTTTCCAGCGCGCGCGCCGGAACGCCTTTCTCGCGATCCTCCTCGGAGTAGAACCGCGAGAAGTGCTGGCCGACGATTTCGTCCGGCGTATAGCCCTTGAAACGTTGCGCGCCCGGATTCCAGCTGGTGACGATGCCGGTGGGGTCCAGCATGTAGATAGCGTAGTCGGTCACCGCCTCGACAAGAAGCCGATAGCGCCCGTCCGCGGTGAGCGATGCGTCAAGCCGGTCCGAGCGTTCCGTCGTCCCCCCATGTTGCATCACGATCGCCCTCGGGGCCAATTCCCCCGATACAAAATGCCGAAGGTAAGGAAAAGGTTCCGGCCTGTTCCGGCGCAATGAGGCAGCCAGCCATAGGTCTAGAACCTAATTCGGCTTGCGCGCCGACAGCAGCCCGGTCCCATGCGCCGCGCAGCCTTGAATGATGGCGCCGAGGTCGGGCATGATCGATTCCGAAACTGCCACTTCGATAGCGACCCTATCACAAACGGGAGCACCCGATGCGCATCGTTCTCGCCGCCGCCGCTTTGATCGTCACCGCGGGCGCGGCTTTTGCTCAGACGCCCTACGCCGGCATGCAGACACGCCCGATCAAAGCGCTCTCGCAACAACAGGTCGCGGACCTTCAAGCCGGCCGCGGCATGGGCTTGGCGCTTGCCGCCGAACTCAACGGCTATCCCGGCCCATCGCATGTTCTCGAACTAGCCGACAAACTCAGTCTATCGGCGGATCAGCGCGCCAGCGTGCAACAGCTTTTCGACTCCATGAAGCGCGAAGCGCTTCCCGTCGGCGCACAGCTTCTCGCGCAGGAAACGGAATTGGACCGCCAGTTCGCGGCGCGCGTCGTCACGCCGGCAAGTCTCAAGGCGGTGACCGCCGCGATCGCCACCACGCAGGGCGCGTTGCGCGAGACGCATCTCAAATATCATTTGTCGACCGTGGCGGTTTTGACCGAGAGCCAACGCCAGCGCTATTCGCAATTGCGCGGCTACGGCGAGAACGATGCGGGCCATCATCAGCATCGTCACAACTAAAGTTCCGTCATCACGCACTACGTTACCATCTCAACCCACCGCGTTACCATCGCCCGGTTGCATGGTTGAAGATTTAATCTCTTAGAGAGAGAGTTCGTTAAGTTTTGCGGAGCAATGTCCGCTTGCGTACTTTGTCGCGCGTGGCGCACCCCGGCCGATATGCCCCCCCAGCCCCAAACGTCGGTCGGGGTTTAAAAGGGACGGCTCTGAGAGCCGACGAGAAGAAGCTGGAAATTGGTAGCCTAGATTTTCGGGATGCCAGCCGTGTCCGACTATCGCTTCTACACCCTCACGGAAGATGGCCGCATCGCCGGCCCGCCCGGCAATTATTGGCTGCCGGATGATGCCGCCGCCGTGAAGCGCGCCAAACTCATCATCAACGAAAATCCGATCGAGGTGTGGCAGGGCGACCGCGTCGTCGCGCGCCTCGTGCCCGAGCAGTATCCGGATTGAGCGCCTTCAAAGATTGATGCCGAACTTGGCGAGCGTCCAGGCGGTGATGAAATAAAGCACCACCGTCAAAGCGCAGCTCGCCGCCAGGCTCGGCCAAAAGCCGATCGACGCGCGAAGCATCGCCGGCATGACCAGGAACATCGGGAGCGACGGCAGCACGTACCAGAACGTCGCCTCCATGTGCGAGGCGATGCGCATGTTGTCGCCGGTGTCGCGCCAAAGCCAGATCACCGCCATGATCGAGATCAGCGGCAAGGACGCAACCAGCGCGCCGAACGCCGGACTGCGCTTGGCTATTTCCGACACCGCCGCGGCCAGGATGCCCGACAGAACGGCCTTGATCGAAAGATAGAGCATGAGTTGGTCCGCCTTGGCCGGGAGTTTGCCAAGTTTCGCGCGCAGCAACAATCGATCACCGGTTTCGAACTTGTGACGATCCTAGTGAGCAATCGGCTGGATACGTGGGATAGAGCAAATCGGCTCCGCCGCCTACTTTGGCAGGTCCGCGCGGCACGACTTGCCCAGGTCATCCCAGAGCCAGCCGCACTTGGTGCAGCCGCCCAGTGACAGGCCGAGAACGACAAGACAGAGAATCGCGGCGAGGCGCTTGTTCATGGCGGTAAACCTAGCCGATCGCGGCAGCGAGCGCGAGGGGCGGCGCTTCTTCACCTCCCCGTCATGGCCGGGCTTGACCCGGCCATCCACGTCTTACTTTATGGGCATGTCCAAGACGTGGATGCCCGCGACAAGCGCGGGCATGAC
>JANMSZ010000425.1:0-2101 GCA_031389925.1 Hyphomicrobiales bacterium
CGCCAGGGCCAGGGTCTCCGCGACCACCAGCGCCACCGCATCGCCGGCATGCTTCGGCGTTTCCGCCAGCACGGGGCGGAACGGCATCGCCATTTTGGCGCCGCCGCGGCCGGCGGCCGGCGGATGGCGCGAAATGCCGCCGATGCCCGCGGCCTTGATGTCCTCCGCGGTCAGCACCGCGATAACGCCCTTGATCTTGCGCGCTGCTTCGCTGTCGATCTTGAGCACCTTGGCGTGGGCGTGCGGCGAGCGCACGAAGGCGCCATAGGCCTGGTTCGGCAGCCGCGGGTCGTCGGCGAAGCTTCCGGCCCCGCGGACCAAAGCGTCGTCCTCGACGCGCAATTCATGCTTGGTGCCGGGAACTGCTGTCATGGGGGAGGGTCCGTGGGTAAGCGTCTGCGGGGCTGCATTTATAGCAAGCCAGCCCGGCCGTGACAGGGGCTTGCGTCCGGTGCGAGCCTGCGGCACTCAGGCGCTACCGGCACTCATAAGAACTATTTTCAGGGGACGAAATGGCCACGCAGCGAACGATCGATACCCACACCCACATTCTGACCCTTGAAACCGCCGCCATGATCTCGAAGGCGGCGGGCAAGTCTCCGGTGACCATCAAGGCGCAGGACGCCGATTTCGCGACCCTCGATGTCGCCGGCGTGGTCTACAAGGATTTCCCGACCGGGGGCTTCGATATCCCGCGCCGCCTCAAGGACATGGATGCATCAGGCGTCGACGTGCATGTGCTGTCGGCCACCCCGCAGACCTATCTCTATGGCCTCGGCGAAGAGCTGAGCCCGCTCGTGGCGCAGATCCAGAACGACCAGATGGCCAAGCACGTCGCCGCCCATCCAACCCGTTTCATGGCCATTGGGACGCTGCCCTTCGGCCAGCCGGAACGCGCCGCCGACGAGCTCAAGCGCATCATGACCAAGCTCGGCTTCAAGGGCGCGATGTTCGCCTCGAACTTCCAGGGCAAGAACCTCGACGACCCGATGTTCGAGCCGCTGTGGGCGACCGCCGAAGAGCTCGGCGCATTCATGTTCGTGCATCCCAATAACATCGCCGGCGCCGACCGGCTGAAGTCCTATTACCTCGCCAACCTGATCGGCAATCCGCTCGACACCACCATCGCCGCGGCGTCGCTGACTTTCGGCGGCGTCATGGACCGCCATCCGAAGCTCAAGGTCATGCTGGCGCATGGTGGCGGCTTCACGCCCTATCAGGCGGCGCGCTGGGAGCATGGCTGGGCGGTGCGCGGCGAGACCAAGGTCAACGTCAAAACGCAGCCGAAGGACATCGCGGGCCGCTTCCTCTACGACACCATCCTGCATTCCGATAAGACGCTCGAGGCCATGATCGGCCTGGTCGGCGCCGACAAGGTCATGCTCGGTAGCGATTATCCCTACGACATGGGCATGATGGATTGCGTCGCGCACGTGCGCGGTTTGAAGATTTCGGATGCGGACAAGACCGCCATTTTGCAGGGCAACTTCGAGAAGTTCCTGGCGGGAATGCCGAAATGAACGTGCAGACAAAAGTCGCCCGTACGCCAACCGCGGCGGCCCTGAGCTTCATCAACGATGCGATGATCAAGGCGAACGTGCCGGCGCCGGACGCCGCCAAGATCGCCGAACTGATGCTGGAGGCCGTTGTGATCGGCGCCGACGCCCACGGCGTGTTCCGCCTGCCGCTATACGTGCAGCGGCTGAAGCTCGGTTCGACCAATCCCAGGCCGAATATCAAGGTCAACCGCACGGCGCCGGCGACCGCTCTGGTCGAAGGTGATAACGGCATGGGTCACATTGTCGTGTCCAAATGCGCCGAATTGGCCGTCGAAATGGCCAAGGAGAACGGCGTCGCCTGGGTCGGCTGCAATATGTCCGGACATGCCGGGGCGGCGGGTGTTTACGCGGCATTGCCTCTCAAGCACGACATGATCGGCATCTATTCGGCGGTGGCGAATGCCAACCACATGCCGCTCGCCGGCGGCGCCGAGCCCCTGCACGGCACCAATCCGCTGGCGATGGCTATTACCGCCCGCGAAGAGCCGCCGCTGGTTCTCGATATAGCGACCACGATCGTGTCCAAAGGCACCATCAAGAAT
>JANMSZ010000426.1:0-2044 GCA_031389925.1 Hyphomicrobiales bacterium
CTCGGCGCCGCCGGCGAGCGGCATATGGTTGGCATTGGCCACCGCCGAATAGATGCCGATCATGTCGTGCTTGAGCGGCAACGCAGCATAAACGCCGGCCGCCCCCGCGTGACCTGACATATTGCAGCCGACCCAGGCGACGCCGTTCTCCTTGGCCATTTCGACGGCCAGTTCGGCGCATTTCGACACGACGATATGGCCCATGCCGTTGTCGCCTTCGACCAGAGCGGTCGCCGGCGCGGTGCGGTTGACCTTGATGTTCGGCCGCGGATTGGTCGAGCCGAGCTTCAGGCGTTGCACGTATTGTGGCAGGCGGAACACGCCGTGCGCGTCCGCGCCGATCAGGTCGGCCTCCAGCATCAGTTCGGCGATTTTGGCGGCGTCCGGCGCCGGCACGCCGGCTTCGATCATCGCGTCGTTGATGAAGCTGAGGACCTTGGCGGTCGGCGTGCGGGCGATTTTGGTTTGAACGTTCATTTCGGCATTCCCGCCAGGAATTTCTCGAAGTTGCCCTGCAGAATGGCGGTCTTGTCGGCGTCCGAGATCTTCAGGCCGCGCACGTGCTTGACGCACTCCATCATGCCCATGTCGTAAGGGTAGTCGCTGCCGAGCATCACCTTGTCGGCGCCAACCAGGCCGATCATGGCTTCGAGCGTCGCATCGTTGTGCAGGATGGTGTCATAGATGAAGCGCTTGGCGATGCCCTTCGGCTGCGTCTTGACGTTGACCTTGGGCTCGCCGCGCACCGCCCAGCCGTGCTCCCAGCGTGCCGCCTGATAGGGCGTGAAGCCGCCGCCATGCGCGAGCATGACTTTCAGCTTCGGATGACGGTCCATGACGCCGCCGAAAATCAGCGAGGCGGCGGCGATGGTGGTGTCGAGCGGATTGCCGATCAAATTGGCGAGGTAATAGGACTTCAGCCGGTCGGCACCGGCGACGTTGTTCGGGTGCACGAACATGAAGGCGCCGAGCTCGGCGGCGGTGGCCCAGAGCGGCTCGAACATCGGGTCGTCGAGGTTCTTGCCCAGGAAGTTCGAGGCGAACATGGCGCCCTTGAAGCCGTGCTTGGTGATGATGCGCTTGAGCTCGTCCGCGGCCTTGGCCGGCTGGCCGAGCGGCAGCGTGCCGATGGCCATGAAGCGGTCCGGATGGGCGGCGACGTGCTTGGCCATCTGGTCGTTCTGGATCTGGGCCACCAGCGGGCTCAGTTCGTCGCCGAGGCCGTAGAGGTAGGTCTGCGGGGTGGCCGACAGCACATGCACATCGACGCCGGTGGCATCCATGTCCTTGAGGCGGCGCGGAATGTCGAAGCCGCCGGTCGGGAAGTCCTTGTAGACGACACCGGCGACATCCAGGGTCGAGAAATCGGCGTCCTGCGGCGTGATGGTCACCGGCGTCTTGGGCGACGCCTTAGTGATCAGGGCGGCGGTTTCCAGCGTCAGGATGTGGGTGTGGGTGTCGATCGTCCGAGCGGTCATTTCGTCCCCTGAAAACGTGCTTTTGTGTGTCTTATGCTTGGCGCATGATCTTGTCCGAAAACCGGTTCCCACTTTTCGGGATCATGCGCTGGAGCGCCTGAGTGCCGCAGGCGTGAGGCCAACGCAAGCCCCTGTCAGGGCCGATCTGGCTTGCTATAAAAGCGGTCCCGCAAGCCTCTATACGGACCCTCCCCATGACAGCGAGCCCCGGCATCAAGGACAAACCGCGCGTCGAGGACGATGCGCTGATCCGAGGCCAAGGCCGCTTCACCGACGACCCGAAACTGCCGAACCAGGCCTATGGCGCCTTCGTGCGCTCGCCGCACGCCCACGCCAAGGTGCTCAAGATCGACGCCACGGCCGCGCTCAAGGCCAAGGGCGTGCTGGCGGTGCTGACGCCCGAGGACATCAAAGCCGCCGGCATTGGCGGCATTTCGCGCCATCCGCCGGCCGCCGGCCGCGGCGGCGCCAAAATGGCGATGCCGTTCCGCCCCGTGCTGGCGGAAACGCCGAAGCATGCCGGCGATGCGGTGGCGCTGGTGGTCGCGGAGACCCTGGCCCTGGCG